>LBRC01000024.1 GCA_000991205.1 Parcubacteria group bacterium GW2011_GWA2_36_10
TCTTGGGGTCCAGTGATACCCCCACGCCCAAAGTGTCTCGATGGATGCGCTTATCTGTACCGCCGTGGTGGTTCTGGTTTATGCGTGTAGATGTCCAATCATATTTGAGCTTCGATGAAGATTTCGATGTGGTTGGACAAACATCAGAACACCAGATAGTCCATTTGGTTGGCAGGCTGATATTTGATAGAACCTGTCAACACCCATCTTCCTTCGGAACCTTGCCTGATCCAGAGCAACAAGCATCAGTCACGGGTTCTTGTGAGCTGGCTGTTAATCGAACCGTCGATTTTCTGGCGATGTACACTCAAGAGCAACTGCGTGCCGGCATTGATGAGCTGCTCAGAAAAGAACACCCGGAGCTCGGAGCTAACATCGCAGACGATGTGTTGCGTGCCAAGGGGCACTGTGTCAGTCTGGGCAATTTCGGCATACCATTGGCATCGCCAGAGGTTGTCAAGGCTCAAAATGCAACCGTTGTGGCCCAGGCAGAAGCTGAGCAGATAAGACTCAAGGGCACGGCTGAAGCCGATGTCACTAAGGCGAAGGGTGAGGCTCAAGCGGCTGTTGATGCTGCGAGAGAATTGGCGCCAGCAGAGGCTTTGGCTGCCGCTACGCCAAAAGTCAGGGAGTCCTATGTCCTGATGACCGATAGGAAGCGTGCTGAAACCGTTGTGGTCAACGGCGGAGCTATGCCGACTTTTCCGATTAACCCTCAGCCGAGGCCATAGTTCTTGCTTTCGACTTGTGTGCCCGGTGTCTGCGAAGACGCCGGGTTTTTTATTTGTTTAAATTTCAAATTTATTGTATAATAAAGTTAATTTTTACAACTTAAAAATAAAAAATATGGTAAATGACATGATTTTAAATTTTGTCGATGAGCTTTTAAAAGAAGCTGGTTTTTCTGGCTCTCTAGAAAAACACATGGAGTATAAAGAAAGCCTATTAGCTTTAGTTCAGCAAAGATTAGGCGGAGAAATTATGAAACTGATGAATGCTGATCAGCTAAATAGCTATGTTGATTTAGTAGAAACTAAACCAAACGCTGAACAGCTAAGCGATTTTTTTGACAAAAATATTCCAGATTTAGATCAAAAAGTACAGGGTATTTTAGCTGGTTTTAAAAAAGATTTTGTCAATATTTTGTCTAGTTTAGCTAAATAATTTATGACCGACCAAGAAAAAATCATCAGACTCAAGGAAATTTATCAGGAATTTTTGATCGAACTTAATGCTCTCAAAGAAAAAGCTAATGCCCAAAGATTAGCTAAGATTAAAGTGATTGAAAAACAAAAAATAGAGCAAATTTTAGATAAAATTCATAAAGAATTATAATTTTTGAACATATGGGTACAAATGGTAAGGGAAAATTTCAAGATGGTCATGGTCGAGAGCCAGAAGAATTAGCTATTAATCCAGCAGAAGCCAGACAAGAACTCGTAGCTACTTTAGAGAGTACTAAAGCAGAAATAGAAAGATTATTTAATGAATTTAAGACTGCGAATCAGGATCAGCTAGATTTGATAAGGGAGGCAGAAGCGGCTTTAGCTAAAGCGATGAAAAAAATTGGCCAGCTTAAATCAATAGAGGCTGTAGTTGCTAGAAAAGAAACTTTAGTTGCTAGTTTAGAAAATTTAAAGTCAAAAGGACAAGGCACCACAGAACAACTTTCTGTTTTAGAGCAAAGATTAAAAAATGCAGAAACAGATTTTGCTAGTCGTTCTGGTGAGATTTTTCGTAAAGTTATTAATTTAGAGACTAAAGTTGAGCTAGTTGGTTTTAAAACAATTACCGAAGAAAATGTAGCCGAATTTGGTGATGAAGAATTAGTTGATGTTGACGTGCCTTTTGTCAAAGGTTTGCCAGGGCAAGTGACATTTTTATTAGAAAAAGGTTTTACTGCTAAAGTTGTTGACTGGATGATCATGGGCGATGGTGAGGTTGAATTCATGCCCGAAGAACATCTAGATGGTATAGTGGAAGCAGTCAATGAACTGATGGGTAATGAATTAACAGAGCTTTCAGCTCGTGTTGGTATTTCTTTACGTAATGAAGTTCGACCAGCCTATTTAGAAACACCCGATAACATTAAAAAATATTATCTTGGTTGTCATGCGGCTAAATTTGAAGTAAAAATTGACATTGGCACCAGAGAGCATCCAAAAGAAGGTTCATTTGTAATGTGGAAATTAATAGCTCCAGAAACAGGACAAAGATTAGGTGAGTGGTTGGTAGATAGGCCTGTAGAGAAGCCCGATGAAGAGTCGGAAGATGCTAATTTAGAGCAAGTTAGAGAGGCAGAAGCTCCAGGGGTAGCCCCGGTGGGGCCAGAAGCGCCCGCTGTAGCTTCTGAGTCACCTGCACCAGAAAGAAGAATTATTTCAATTGAAAAGTGTCTTTCTCATATTCATGGTCGAGTTGGCGTTGATGAAAGTATTATCCAAAGATATGAAGCAGAAATTGATACCTTAAAGACTAAGCTAGAAGGTGAATCTTTCGGTCTACCAATTTTGGAAGATGATTTGAGCGCTGGGCTACAAGAAATCATGAGTCGCTTTGATGCGGAAGTAGGGGGTAATCCTGTTGCTGATGAGTCTGCTCCAGTAGAGTTAGAGCACAACAGAGTATTAGAAGAAGCAGATTTTCGTCAAGCGTTAGCAGAAAAACAAGATTTAAATAGCGTAGAAGAATATTTATACGAATTATCTCAAGCAGATAAAATTATTAATATTGGTGACGGTCAATATTGGGCTAGAGTGTTATGGAAAGAATTAAAAAAATATAAGCCAAATCAAGATAACCCGAAAAATGTCATTGCTCCACGTTTTTTAAAAGATATTTTAGAAAGATTCGGGTTTTTAGAGCAAGGCTTTACTCATATTGACATACCAAACGAAGAGCCAGCGCTTAGGCGTAATCATAATGAGCCTTCAGAATTTAGAAATCCAAGCCTTAGATTAGGTCAGGGTGATTTTGAGGCTATTTTAAATGAAGCTTCTTTTGCAGATTTTTATGAGGCTCTAAGCACAACTGCAGCACATGGTTTGTGGGTGGAGCTTGATAGTGTCAAATATTTAGTTAGTGATTTACGCGATAGAGCAAAGGCTTTTAGAGATGGCGATCAAACAGTTGATTTACCGGAAGTTATTAAAAATAGATTATTAGGATTTGTTTCTGCTGGAGCAGAAAATAATGCGACTGAACAAGCACAATTAATTCAAAGATCTATCGCTGAATTGGATGCCACATTTAGTGTTTTAAGAGCAGATGCTTATGGCGATAATGCAGAAAGAGCAGCTGAATTAATTCAGCACAGTCTTGAAGAAATACAAGCCTTGGATCAAAACTTAGACCTTGCTAATTTAGAGAGACAAATTTTAGAAATTAATGCTAATTTAGAAAGAAAATTAGAGCAATTAAAAGTTGTTGTACCAGAAGCAGCTCCAGCTGCTCCGGCTCCAGAACCTGAAGTTCCAGCAGAAGAAGCGGATCAAACACAAAAATGGTTTGAGGGGCGAGATAAACTTAAGATGGTTGATATTAGCCCAGAGAAAATAAAAGAAATTTTACAAAATACGGAAGTTGTTGCTAATTTAAAATCTTTTTTACTGAATGCTGAAGGTGGTGGCGTAGAGGCCTTTCAAGAAAATATTGTTTTAGTTTTGAAGCAATATTTTGCTGAGCAGAATTTGCAGCTAAGTCCAGACAAACAGGTACAATTAGAACAAATGATTGCTAATTTGTCTAATGAAGTAGCTCAACAAGTGACTGATAGTTTTGCAATAGCTTTAGAGGCAAAAGCTACTAAAGAAACGCAGGGCGATGGATTTTTACAAAAGTTTAAAAAAACTGTAGTAAGTTTGACGGGCGCTCAATTCGGTACCACCTTAGCCGTTGGTCTTGGCGTTTCAGCTTTAGTGACGGTTTTTGCTCCAGCTGCTATTGGAGTAGGTGGCGCAATAGTGGCGACTGGCGCTTTGGCTGGTTTAGGTAGATTTGGAGTTGGCCTTGGTTTTGATAAGTTGAGAAAAGTGTTAAATCACAAAAAAGTATTGAGTGAAAAAGAACAGATAAAATTACAAGCCAGCAAGCAAGAGATTCTGGAAGGAACCGATAAAACAAAAGCAGAATTTGTAAATTTAGGCTTTTTATCGGCGGTAATTTCTAATACAATACGCACCAATACTTTAGAAGATTTTATGCAATATCATATTAGAGACGAAGATGGTACTATTTCAGCAGATACTCTGGATACTTTAAAACAAAATATTGAAAACTTATTAAATAATGATCCGCGTTATGCGCATTTAGATGAGGCAGCTAGAAGAGAAGAAGCTAAAAAACTCATGACAGTTTTGGGTTTGAATTTAGTAGAAGAAGCAAATATATTTTTTGACTTCAAAAACGAAGCAACTGATCCAAAAATGATCCAAGCTATGAAAAGAGCACAAGGCTTTTTATCTGGCAAAGTAAATACGGATAACAAATTTGCTCAGGCTGGTGCTGCGATGCTTGTCGGTGCTGGTATGAAAATAGCTTGTTCAAGCAGCAAAACAGTGGCGGCTTCTACTGGCGCTCTGTCCGGTGCTTTGATGGGCTGGTCTTTTGGTGCTGGTTTAGAAAGAGCTAGGGCTGTTGAAGAGTACTCTTTGCAATTAGAAAAGATGTTAAATAGTTCAGAATCCGAATTACTTGAGACGGTTTCCATATCTGATATGCAAGATGAGGCTGGGGTTTTTGATGGAGAAAAATTTAGAAATTTATCAAATAGTATAATAAGAGTTAAAAATTATTTAGCCGCTAAGGATGAAACTGGCTATTTGATCACTGATCCAATAGTTCGTGCTAGAGCAGAAAATTTTGTTCATCAATTTAATCAAGTTCAAGCTAGAGAATTACGTTATGGTGATAGCGACAATGCTCCTGGTGGACCAGTTTTTGAAAATATAGAAAGAGCTTTAAATAGGCAACAAGAGTTGTTGGATTATGATCGTGAATCTTTGAGAGAAACCTTAGCCAAGAAAGTTGCTAAAGGCGTATCAGAAACACGGGTGCGCAAGCTAGCTCTAGCAACGCTTGGTGCGATGGGCTTTGGTTTATTTGGATTTGTCATGGGAGGTGCTCACGATGTGAATGCTCAAGAGAATGCAAATGTTGATTTGCCAGTAGATTCTGGTCAAGACTCTCTTGTGGCTCCAGAAGATAGCTTAGCTCAACAGGCAGCTTCTACAGTTGATTCTACTCAAGCCGCTGGAATTAATCTCGCTGAAACTGTTTCGGTTGGTGGTGCTGGAGCAGCAGCGGCTGCAACGCAGGCCGCTGCTGAACATGCCAGCTCAGCCGGTTTAGCAGCTGGCGTCAGTGTTCATCATTTTGAAGATGTGATTCACACAGAAGATGGTGGTTCAGCTGATTCTATTTGGCGATCCACTAGAGATATAGTGAAAGCTCATCCGTCTGATTTTGGCTATCATGGTACAGATGATGCGGGAGAGATTGCGCGTTTTGCAGAAACACAAACTGCAAATTTAGTGCATCAGCTTGACCAAGCTCAAGGCGGTCATTTAGCCGATTTGGTTCATGAAGGTGATAAAGTTAGCATTGATTTTGTCGATAGTAAACCAGTTTTGCATTTTGAAGATAGTTCTGGTCTAGAGGCCGGGCATTTATCAGATATACATCACGCAGCTCCTAGTGCTGTTGAGCACACACCAGCACCTGAAGTAGCTCCAGTTGTACCAGTGACTCCGACTTTAGAAAATATTTCTTCGGATGCTTTTGTAAATAAAGTTTTTGAGAGCTCGCAAGATGTTCAAGAAAAATTTTTACATGATATTGATCCAAATCATTTTACGGGAGCTAATAATAAAGCTGAAATTTTCTTAAAAACTATTACTGAATCACAAAAAATCAAATTAGAAGACATTAATTCTTTGGAAGAGTTACAAAAACATCTTGCTGCTTTTGATCGTTTAGTAGATAATAAATCTTTGCCTGGCAATACTTGGACGCCAAGGCTATTTTCTGATGGACAAGGTCATGAAATTTATGCTTTGGTTAAAGCTAAAGGTGGATTATTTAGTTTTTTGGGAGAAAAACAATATTTAGTAGATACTACAGGTGGTAAGCCATTTTCTATCAGTGAGACTGGTTTGAGAAATATGTTAGAGAATCATAATGTTAATATTAATGAAGCTCAAAATGTTATTACTGAAAATCCCTTGGTAGAGCCAAAAGTAGAAACGCCAGAGGCAGTATCAGAAACACAAATTATTCCTGAGGGTGGCATTGATTTTGCTGGTACTTATTCAGCTGCTGAAAGAGCCAATATTTTGGAGCATTTGCGTGGTAAAAATATTGAGTTTGAAAATTTGAGAACACAATTTGCTCAATTAGCCGTCAACCCAGAGTATAATCAAAATCCAAATTGGCTCAAATTTTCTGATATGTATAAACAGTCTTTGCAAGAACATCTTAGCGATTATAGTAAAATAAAAGCTGATTTAGTTGATCCGAATATACAGCTACATTTGGAGACAAATATTAGTGGCAATATGACTTTAGAAGAGGCAGCTAATATGAAAGCAGGGGCTGAAATCAGGACCTTATTAGTTAATAGTGGTGTGCGTAGTCAGGCAGAAATAGCTAGAGATTTATTAGGCAGAGAAATACCGGTTGCACCAGAATTAGCTACTGGCGTTGATACTACTTTTGAACAATTATCTAGATTAAAAGAAGGTGATGAATTTCATCATGATGATTTAGTTATATTTAAACAAGATGGTAAACTATTTACTTGGGATCTTTCGGAGAAAAATCTTTTGGAAGTTAGAAATCAAGCGGATCTAGATAGATTTGCTGGTAAATAAATTGAATTTTTTTATAAAATAAATCAGCCCGCCAAACTACTTAAGTTTTGTCTTGCGACTAGCTTAGGTAGCTGGCGGGCTTTTTGCGCGAAAACGCGCAGCGCAGCAGAGGCGGACTAGAAAGGACGCAACGTCGGTGTGGGCGTTTGGCTTACATCGGGGGTGGGTGCCGTTGTCTGGTTGTCAATGACCAAGAGGTGATATTTCTCGGTCATTTCTTCCCAGTGCTTGCGACCCTTGATGTTGCTCAGATGCTCGCCGACCGCATGGTTGAAGTCACCCTGAGATTCGAAGACATCTCCAATGGTGTTGAGGAACATCTCAAAGTGTTTGGCCTCAACGAACTTGGTTGAATCTTCCAACTTGGCCTTGATACCGTTGATGTCTGACTCCATTTGCCGCATTTTCTGCTTGAACGGTGAGCTGTAGGCGATTTGGCGGCGTAGCTCCATGTCGTTGATTCTGGATCGCATGATGCGAGCCAGTGAATCGGCGGCTCTGGTTGGATATTCCAGGACCCCTTCCAAGATCATCTGATTGTCTCGATTCGCACTTTTCTGTGCGAACACGAGTCGCGATTCCAGATCGTTGTTAAACTTCGGAAGCCATTTGACCTCACCTTCCTTGACGATAGTTCGGCATTTGGTTTGCCTGGTGAAGGTGATTTTTTTGGTCGTCTGGTCTTTGACCCAGTCAAGTCGTTCAACTGGCTGTCCGTTCTTCATCAGCCAGGGCACGAGGATGTCCTCAAAGGACGTGGTGCTGATGGCGAGTGGTGCTGGTTGTGTCGGCGTTGCCGCAGGAGCAACGGCTGATGTGGCTGCGGGTGGCGCCGCGCTCGGTGCTTTCGGCTGAGCAATGGCGAGGTTGCTGATGATCAGGATGGCGGTGATTGTCATCCAATTGGCGATGGACGTGTGCTTCTTCATGCTTGTTTCTCCGCTTGATGTAGGGCTTTCACCCGTTGTGATGTGCAAGGTTATTGGATATTTGCATACCCACGGTTGACTAAGTATTATATATCATTTTAAGATATTTGTCAAGCCCGCTAGAAATTATAAATTTCGGGCGTTTTATTGATAAAAAGTTGGGTTGACAAATTTTGATATTTAGTGTATGATACTTAGTTAGTTAGACAAATTGCCATTGGTGGTAGTTTGTCGCTCTTTTCACAATCGAACGAATCAATCGTCATAAATTACGCAGCAACACAGGAGAGTCTCATGAAGAACAACTGGATCGTCGTCATTGGCCTTTTTTTGGCCATGTTCAAGTTCGCAGGTGCCCAAATCTCCAGCTCGGAGCCTTTTCGGATCCATCTTGACGGCGGCGGTATTTTGGCTCAAGCAGCCGAAGGAGACTCCGTCGAAGCTTCTTTTGCTTACGCGGTCATAGGCCTTACCAAAGTCTATGACGTGGATGAAGATCTGATCTTGCCGGATGTGCTGGGCTTGGATGTGACGGCTTCCCTGGAAAACGCCAAGCACGAGCCGGTCCTTCTGGAAGCATATGTCCAGGGTGATTGGAATTCTGATTCCAATGACGAGCACAAGAAGGGCAATGGATTTGGCTTCAAAGTTGGACAATTTCGTAATCCGACAACCGAAGCCTTACCTTCGACATCGGAGGCCATCGTGGTCCGAGAGAATGACATCACTGTGCCGTTCTCGGATTACATGAAGGGCGCGTCCATCGTGGTAACATGGTGGAAGTTACTGGCCTCAGGTGGCTACACGTTTGAAAACGGCGGTAGAGTCGATTTGCCGTCGCCAAGCGATGCTTTGTTCAACGACTTTGTCACCAAAAAGGAGAGAAAGGGAGGAGCCTGGCACTTTCGTTACGCCGAAGGCCAGTGGCTCAGCATCCATGCTGGTGGCGAACAAGACGTTGGTCATGTTGTGGCTGTCTATACAAAACTGTTCGCTGAAGACAAGCAAACAGAGCTCGGTCGACTCGGGTTTACGTGGTCCTACAAGTTTCACCGAACGGCTGACTTCACGCCTGCTCAATTGTACTGCCTGAAAGGTGGTGCGAAATTGTTCACGGTGGGCGGCTGCGATAGCCGGCCCAAACCTCGTCCCATCTTGGCCTTGCGGGTAAACCTTTGCCCGATGCAGCGTTAGACCTGATGATTGATCTTGCGAGCGGCGGGAACCCCAAGGGTTTCCGCCGCTTTTCTTTTTGGTCAAAATTACGTAAAATAGAAGTATGGTAATTGGTGTTTAAAGCTATTGATTTTTTGTAGTTTTTATGTTATTTTATAGTGATATTTAAAAAATATGGAAAATTCACCAAAAAATAGTTTTTGGCAAGAAATTGCCAAAAAATCAAGGACTTTTTTCTTGCCACAAGAGGATAATAATTATCATCCTTATGTTTTGCATGGCGAAAGACTTTGGTTTTATGCTACTTCGGCAATTTTAGTGAAGTTAGTCGTGGTTGTTTTTGTGGTTTTATTACCGGTCGCTGCTTGGCTAACTCCAGACTTGATGAGCCAGGAAAGCAAAAGAATCGTTGCTTTAACCAATGATTTTAGAGCTAGTTTACAGCTTGAGCCTTTGCAAGAGAGCGCGGTTTTAAACCAAGCGGCTTATAACAAAGCCCAAGATATGTTAGTCCAACAATATTTTGCTCACTTAGGGCCAGATGGCAAACGTGTTTCTAGTTGGCTCAAAAATGCTGGTTATGACTATTTAATGGCTGGTGAAAACTTGGCCATTGGTTTTGCTTCCGCTGACGAAGTGGTTGAAGCTTGGAAAAATAGTCCAACTCACTATGCAAACTTAGTTGATCCCGTCTGGCAAGATATCGGCGTGGGTATGGCCAGTGGTTTGTATAATCAAGTAGATACCACTTTAGTAGCCCAATTTTTTGGTCGCCCTAGACCAGCACCAGTCGCTCCAGTGGTGGTCAAAGATGTAGTAGTGCCAAGTCCAGCCCCAGCTCAAGCTAAGCCACAAGTGGTAGTAAATAAACCGGCTACCAACACAGTAAGAAATAGTCAGGTAGCTATCCAACAGCCAAAATTAGAAGAAGTAATTAATACTCCAGAGTCAGAAACATCAGGTAATGAAACAGAAGTGTTAGCAGAAACAGCTATCAAATATCCTTTGGCAAAACCTAGTATTTTAAATTTACAAAATAATTGGTTAAGTAAAGAAGCAAGTTTGCAGCTTGACGTTTTAGCTAAAAACGCTGACAAAGTAGAGGTTTATGATCAAAATAAATTAATAGTTAGCCAAGTAAAAAATTTAACTAAAGAAAATATCAGTTTATTTTTAGAATTACGTGAAGGTACACATCGCTTAAAAATAGTGGCTTGGCAAGGTACACAAAATTTAAGTTCTGATACTTATTTAGGAAATTTAGATTTTAGTGCCCCAACTGTTGATTTGGAAAAAACCATTATCATGGTGGATACACCAGAGGCTAAAGATGAAAAAATCTTAAAAGTAGAAGCTTAAACAAGGATTTTTAAGTCCAATGATTTTACCAAGCTTACAAGTGATTGATCAGGCTGGTAATGAAATCTTGACTGATTTAGAATGGAAAAATATCGTACCGAGTAAAAGCTCTATTTTTGAACAATATTTTTACTTAAAAAAGACGCAAGCACCAGCCTCTAGAGCAATATTTAATATTTCTATTATTTATTATCGGATATTTTTTGCTTTATTAGCGATCTTAGCAGCTTTGAATATTTTTGTGCATATCAAACATCAACACTATAAAGTGATTTTATCAAGTCTAGCTTTATTAGTTTTCATTGCTTTATTATTAATTTTGTAAGTATATGTTTTATCGTAAAAATAGTCGCAGAATCCTGTCAGCTTTTTTGTTAAGCTTTTTGTTGTTTAACGTCTTTGGTTTTGGATTAAATCAAATTTCAGCTGCCGCTGAAAATATTAAAGAAACTATAGCTAAAGAAATTCCGACTCCTAACATTAGTCCTAATATTGGTAATGGCGGAGGTGGTGGTCATATTGTACCGTCTATACCTAGCTTTACTTATTTAGGTTTAGAAGTAGTGACTAATCCCGCTGCTATTAGAGATACTGATTGGACAAAAGTTTATGGTAGTCTAGCTAGCGGTTTTGTTTTAAACACTGATCCTAAAGAAAAAGCATATTATTTACGCTTGACTAAAGATACAGATACTAACATAGAATTAGCTAGAGGCGTATATACTTTTGTTTTAGCTTCTTATCCAGATGCTTTTGCAGCTTATTTGGGTGATGATTCAGTACAATATCCTTATCCGACGCCAGATCGTTTTGCTCCAGTTTTTCATCTTTATGCTGATGGCCAAGGTAGCCTTATTATGCTTAATGGTCCAGATAGAAAACCAAACTGGCGTCTTAATAGCGACTTACCAGTTGGTGAATATAAGTATCAAGGTAAGGTCACAAGCATTAATGGCGTTCAATCAGATGATATTTATCTACGTTTAAATATTGGTCGTGATGCTAGTGTGCCAGCTAATCAAGCGCCAATTGCTAAAGATGATGTTTATGCTACTAAACAAAATACGAAATTAGTTATAGCTCCTAAAAGTATTTTAGATAATGATACTGATCCAGATGGTGCTATCAATCCAAGTAATAAAGAAAATTTTAGTGCCGTAGTAGAAACTTGGCCAAAGCACGGAGAATTAATCATGGGTAAACCTAGCGGACAGTTTAGCTATGTACCAGAAAAAGATTTTATTGGCAAAGATATTTTTACTTACAAGGCTTTTGATGGTCAAGCTTTGTCAAATTTAGCCACCGTTACAATCACAGTAGCTGGCAATAATAATCAAGCTCCACAAGTTGCTAATGACGCCTATAGTGTCACTAGTGGCAATCAATTGACCATTGAAGTCGCTTCTGGAGTATTGGTTAATGACATAGATACTGATGGCCCACTGGATATGGCAGCTGTTTTAGCCGCGAATGTTAGTCATGGCACTTTGGCTTTAGCTAGCAACGGTTCTTTTATTTATCAAGCCAACGGTGGTTTTATTGGTGAAGACGCTTTTACTTACAGAGCCTTTGATGGTTTAGCTTATTCGCCAATTGCTACTTCTACTATCACTGTTAACGCTCCGTCTGGTGGCGGTAGTAACGGTGGTGGTAACAGTAGTGGTAGCTCCAGTCGTCAGCCAAATAACGCTAGCATCTTGATCAATAATAATGCAGTGGCCACTAATAATTTAGTAGTTACCTTGACTTTATCTGCTAATAATATGATAAGCCAATATGCACCATTAGAAATGAAAGTTGGTAATTTTTCTGACTTAAGTTCTGTGGCTTGGCGTCCTTATAGTACTACCACTGCTTGGACATTACTAAATGGTATTGGTCAAAAAACTGTTTATGCCCAATTTAGAAATAGTCGTGGTACTTCAGCGGTGGTTAATGACAGTATTAATTATACTACTGGTCAAGTTTTGGGTGATAGGGATTGTTCCAACACCGCCGGTACTTTAATAGCAAAAAAGAATACCAAAGATGCAGCAGTTTATTATATTGCGGCTGATTGTAAAAAATATGTCTTTCCTGATCCAAAAACTTATTATACTTGGTATGAAAATTTTAACACTGTTAGAAAAGTAGAGGTATCAGAGCTAGACCTTTATCCTAATGGCGGGGTAATTGCTTATCGTCCTGGCACAAAATTAGTCACTCATCCTGAAACTCAAAAAGTTTATACGGTGGAAGCCAATGGCGCTTTAAGATATATTCCTAATTCAGACACAGCTCGTAATTTGTATGGTGATAAATGGACGTCATTAGTCCAAGATGTTATTGTCGGCTATTTCTTTACGAGCTATAATTCTGATGGCGAAGTGATGGATGCTAAGTTGCCAAATGGTACTTTGGTAAAAGCTAGAAATAGCGATACTATTTATTATTTAGAGAATGGTCAAAAAAGACCGTTTAGTAGTACTTATAGCTTTGAACGTAATTATTTCCGTTATAAAAATGTGATTACTAAAGATAATTTAGATAATTATCCAACTGGCGCTATTATCGAAGAGCCAAGTAGTATTTTATCTCCTTATAGAATAGCTTACTAAAAATAATTAAAAGAACCCCGGGGTAAACCCGGGGTTCTTTTTTGCAACTTTTAAACCCCTCCCGAGGGGTTATTCTAAGTTATTTAATATTTTTGCGACTGCTTGTGGTGTTTCGACACTGACTAATTGTTTTCTTAGTTCAGAGGCATCAGGACGGCCTTTGACGTAAAACAAAAGATGTTTACGCATTTCTTTAAAACTAGATTTACCTTTGTTAGCAAATAATAATTCAGCATGTTTGATGGCTGTCATTTTTATTTCTGGCCAAGTGATGTTTTGATAAGTGCCAGTTTTGAGATAATCTTTTATTTGTTTAAAGAGCCATGGTTGACCATAGAGTGCGCGTGATAAGGCAATGCCGTCGGCTTGAGTGTATTTTAAATCACTGGCAACTGATTCTATTGTTTGAAAAGAGCCGTTGATTAAAAACATGCCAGTTTTAAAAGCTTGTTTGAGTTGTTTTAAAGTCTCTAGATCAACTGGACCAGTAAAGGGCGTTTCATAGGTCCGACCGTGGATAATCATGGCTTTGACTGGTAGATCAGCTAAAGCAGTGATTAAATCAAAAGCCGTTATTTGGCCTTGTTCAGGCTGGCCCTGGACGGTGTTTAGGCTAATTCTACTTTTGACTGATACTGGTAAGTTTGTGGATTCAATAGTTGTACTAACAATCTTTTTGACAGTTTCCATGTCTCGTAGTAAACAAATACCACCACCATGACCAGCTACTTTTTTAGCTGGGCAACCAAAGTTTAAGTCAATGCCAGCTACACCTAAAGATTCTACTATTTTTGCCGCTTTAGGATACATGTCTATACGTTTACCAAATAGCTGCACAACCACTGGTTGTTCGCTAGCTTGGTAGGCGAGCATAGCTAAAGTTTTTTTACTACCATAATGTAAAGCATCAGCGGAGACGAATTCAGTATGGACGACATCAGCGCCCCACATTTTGCAGATTTGGCGCCAAGCCGAATCAGTGATACCGGCCATTGGCGTCATCGAGAGAATTGGTTTGGCTAATTGTTCCCAGAAATTATCCATATATTTATCATATATTATCATAGTTTAATATTAAATAAAACCCCGCCTTCGGCGGGGTTTTATAGGGACAATTTTTGAGTTTTCAGACGGCAGAGATTTTATCAAAAAACACTAACCCTTGGTGGGGTTAAGGCAAGTTTTAGTTTTGATAATTTAAAGATTTAGAGCCAGTCTTTTTTGCGGAAAAATGCCAAAAAACAAAGCATAATAGAAAGCATGATGCCTAATATTAGCCAAAAATCATATGGCTGATTTATGAGAGGCATGTATTGGACATTCATACCAAAAATAGAGGAAAGTAGTGTGGCTGGGATGATAATGACGGAAATAATCGTCAAAATGCGCATGATATCATTGGATTTGTTAGAAATCAAAGATTCATTGGTTTCTTGAAAAGCATTGATATTTTCTTTTTGGGTCTCTAATAAATCCCAAATGTCTTTGGTGCGATCTAAAATATTGGTAAAATAAATATTAGTTTGGTCAGGCATGAAAAATTTAGTATGCGAGTCCATCAATTTTTTGATGATGTTTTTATGCGCTTGCATGATTTTGCGCAAGTTGACAATATTGCGTCTAACGTTCAAGATTTCTCTGACTACTTTTTTTTCTTCACCTAAAAATATTCTTTTTTCTACATTCTCGATATCTTCCGAGACATGATCAAGCATTGGCAAGGTATTATTTTGTAGTCGATGTAAAATTTCGTATAATAGATTGACCGGATGAGCTGACATGTAAGCAGTTTTATTATAATCATTATTTTTTACCTCTTTGAAAAAATCATTCACCGTTGGATTTAAGCCATCAGTTAAGCTGATTAAATATTTGTCACTAATAAAAAAATCAACTTCACTTGATTCTATTTCTCTGGTTGTTTTATTAAAAACCGGAAAAGTTAAAATACAAAAAATATAGTTATGATACTCACTGATTTGTGGTCTTTGGACACGAACTAAACAATCTTCCAGATCTAAATGATGGAAATGATAATTTTCTTTTAAGTAATCCATTTCGGCTCTAGTCGGTTTATTGATATGGAGCCATAAAATTTTTTTGGTTTTTATTTCCTGAATGTTCATGTTTATTTTTATGCTACTCTTATTATAATGTTTTTTTGTAAAAATATCCAGTAAAAGAAAATCCCGCTTTGCATATTATATTTTTTTGCTAAATACTTATTTTATGTTATAATTAGCAGGAGTAAAAACTATGATTCAAAGATCACGACAAACATTTTGGGGAAGGTTTTATAATTCTAATGTTTTTATTATTTTATTAAGTGTATTTCTAGTTTTTTCTTTATTTAAAGTAGGCAAAGAACTAATAAAAAGACACGCGATTAATCAGGAGATAGGTGATTTAAACGAGCAATTGGTGTCTGTCCAACAAGAAAAAGATAAATTAAAAGATCTAGTTTCTTATTTAGAGACCGATAAGTACGTGGAAGAACAAGCCAGACTACAGCTGAATTTAAGCAAACCCGGAGAAAAAAGGATTGATTTGACGACTGATCAAGAAAATCAAGTCGTAGAATTTAAAAACGGAGAAGAGGATTTGTCTAATTGGCAAAAATGGTTTAATTATTTTTTTCCTTCAAATTTATGAAAAAAAGCATGATCTGGTTTATTGTCTTGGTAGTAGTTTTTTTAGGTTTACAGGCTTTGGGTCTCAAATTAGTTTATGCTCATAAATTGCCAACTAGTGTGAACTATTTTTTTGCTAAAATTTATCATCTAAGTGCTGGCGAAATCAAAGATCAGGCTGAAAGTTATCCTGTTTCTTTGACTAGATTTATGGATCATCAAAAATCTTTAGATTTTTATGTCAAAAATAATTCAGACAATAGTTTTGGTGAGATTGATTTAAGTGAAGTAGCTTGGCAAAGGGCAGTCAAAGATGCTTGGCTGGAGCATTTAGCTAAAAATTATAAATTATCAGTAGATAGTAAAGAAGTTGAAGATTATCTCAAAGCTTCAAATGTGATTGACCAAAGTCAAGAGTCTTTTGCTGATTTTAGTAAAAAAACTTACGGGGTTAGCTTAGCTAAGTTTAAGGAAATAATTGTCAAACCATTTTTATTGGAAGCCAAAGTTTATCAGCATATGTTGGAAAATTATAATGACCAAGAAGGTATGAAAAAAGCTCAAGCTGCTTACGCCGTTTTAGAAAGCGGCAAAGATTTTATGGAAGTAGCCAAAGAGTTTTCTTTTGATTTGACTTATGCCGAAAGTGGTTTATGGCTCAAAGAGTCAGAACTAGTAGATTTTTATGAACCAATCAAAAGTTTGGAAGTGGGTAAATATAGTCAAATTGTGATCACGCCTGGTGCTTATGTGATTTGGAGGCTTGAATCAATTGTGGATGGTGAAAACAATGAAAAAGTTTGGCAAGTGAGACCAATTTTGGTGCAAGCTAGAACTTTGGAGGAATTTTTTAAACAATATATGCAAATCGCCAGCGTTAAAAAGAATTATTAAACAATATGAAATATAAAATTTTATTTTTTGCGATTTTTATTTTAGCCTTTAGCACTCAAGTAGCTAGCAGTCGGGCAGCTGTGAATAGGGAAAGCAATTTGTTTCTGATTTTTATCAGATTGATAGTAATTCCGATAGTAATGATTATGATTTAAGCTTGGTTTATAAAGTAGATGATTTTAGTTCTAAAAATATTTATTTGTATAATCAAGAGCTGAATACTTGGCAGATTATAGCTGGCTATAATGATGTTAAAGAAAGATTTATTAGCACTAGTTTGCTTGGGCAAGGGCAGAGTATTATTTTAGCAGTTTTTGCTGATTATCAAGCTCATGATGGTATAGCTAGCTACTACAATCAAAGTCGTTATAAAGCTTTTAATTATAAAAACGGTAATTTTGCTGCTTCTCGAGATTATCCCAAAGGCACAAAATTAAAAGTGACAAGATTAAAAACCGGTAAATCAATTATCGTCACTGTCAATGATTATGGTCCAGAATTAAAAACTAATCGTCTGATCGATTTAGATACTTATGCTTTTAAACAACTCGGCTCTCTAGGGGCAGGTTTAATATATGTCAAAGTAGAACCATATGATCAAAGTAAATAATTTAAGTAAAACTTACACGCCACACATTCATGCTTTAAGAGATCTTGATTTTCATATCAAGCCAGGTGAATTTGTGTCAGTGGTTGGCCAAAGTGGTTCTGGTAAATCGACTTTAATCAGAATGATTATCGCTGAAGAAAGGGCCACTAAAGGCGAGGTGATAGTCGGTGGCTGGGATATTACGAATATTAAAAATAAAGAAATACCGACTTTACGTCGGCAACTAGGGGTAATTTTTCAAGATTTTAAATTATTACCAAAAAAAACTGTTTTTGAAAATATTGCTTTTGCCATGGAGGCTTGTGGCTTTGCCAATGATGAAATAGATAAAACTGTTAAACAAATGATTGCCTTAGTGGGCTTAAAGGGAAAAGAAAATAGATATCCACATCAATTATCTGGTGGTGAACAGCAACGTGTCGCTATCGCTCGTAGTTTAGTACATAAGCCAAAGCTATTGGTGGCTGATGAGCCAACTGGTAATCTAGACTCGATTAATACTCGAGAAATTATTGATTTATTAAAGAAAATAAATGATTTAGGCACCACTATTGTCTTGGTGACTCATAACAGAGATGTGGTAAATAGTCTCAAGAGCCGTGTTTTGACTTTGGAAAATGGAGCTTTGATTTCTGATCAAGCTCAAGGTCGTTATTTGCTATAATTAATATTTTACTATGCCGTTATTTTCCCCGCGGACGCGGGGAAAAGGCATCTGTAAGTTAAGAAAAAATTTATGCGCAGTTTTTTAAGAGTAATTAAATTCGCTATCCAAGGTTTTTTTAGAAACTTTTGGCTATCCATCGTGACCGTGACGATGATGTTGATGGCTTTATTTTCTACTACCATGTTATTGAGTATTGATTATCTTAAAACTGCAACTATCGAAGGTGTAAATAAAAAAGTAGATATCTTAGTATCTTTAAAACCAAAGCTCGAGCAAGCCAAAGTAGAATGGTTAGTAGCTGAACTCAAAGCTGACCCTGATGTTCAGAAAGTGACTATCATTACACCAGAAGAAAATCGAGCTTTATATGAACAATCAAATTTAAGTGACAAAGCAAAAAAAGTACTAGAAGTTTTTGGAGAAAACGAAAATCCATTTTCTTATTCTTTGGCTATTCAGGCCCATGATTTATCACAGTATCAAAATATTTTGACTTTTGTTTCTAACGATAAGTATAAAGATCTTGTGGATAGTAGTGATTTTAATGACTATGATGCTTTTGTCAATAAAATTGATGGTTTTGCTAAAGTGATAAATAAATACAGTTGGTATGTGATTTTAGCTTTTTTATTAATTTCTATTATAGTTATTTTCAATACTATTCGTATCAGTATTTATAGTCGACAAAGTGAAGTGACGGTGATGAAATTAGTTGGTGCGAGTAATTCTTTTATTCGTTGGCCATTTTTATTAGAAGGTGTGCTATACGCCCTAGTTAGTATTTTGCTTTTATTAGCCCTTGTTTATCCATTATTAAATTTGCTTCAACCATCTTTGACAAATTATTTTCAAGATGCCAGTGTGATTAATATCCAACAATATTTTCAAGCTAATTTTTGGTTAATTTTTGGAGGACAATTTTTAGCACTAGCGATAATTAACATGATCAGTACCTCTATAGCCGTCAGACGATATTTGAAAGTTTAAATAAATTTTTGTCTAATATTTATCAAATAAAAATCCCCCGGCATACGCCGGGGGTTTTTAAAGAGTAAAATTTATTTAGCTTGAGGCATGATATCGATAAATCTGGTCTCTTTTAGTGAACCATCAAATTTTCTTTTTTTGAGTGATCTAAATTTAATGATGCCAGCAATTTGAGCAAATAAAGTATCATCTTTGCCTTTTAAGACATTTAAACCAGGGTGAAATTTACTACCTCTTTGGCGTACTAAAATATTGCCAGCTTTAGCAATTTGTCCGGCGAATAATTTGACGCCTAATCTTTTACTTACGGAATCACGGCCTAAACTAGTGGATCCGCCTGCTTTCTTATGGGCCATATAGTTTGAATTATTTAACTTATAAAACTTCCAATATCATAGCTAATTTTTAGGGTTTTGTCAATTCCTCCCCGTGTCATCCCCGCGTAGGCGGGGAACGGGGAGGAATATGTCAGGCCTCAATGTGAAAAGTGTGCTATAATACAGATAATTAAAGGATTTCTATGAAAAAAACTTTATATTTATTAACTTTATTAGCACTTTTTAGCTTAACAGCTTGTGGGCAAGTAAAGACTACAAATTTAGCTAAAAAAGCAGATATTCAGCCAACAGCGCTTAAAAATACAGCTAAAATAGAGGAGACAGTGCCTAATTTTGGTAACGGCTTATTTTACTTTGCTTATGGCTCAAATATGAGTTTAGCTAGGATGACCGAGCGCTGTGGTCAAGATAATTTTGTGGATTTGGGTAAGGCTCAATTACCTGGCTATAGCTTTTATTTTTATGGCCGTGGTTATGCTAATATCAGACCAATGGCCAGTCAAACTATAGAGGGTGTGCTATTTCAGGTCAAAGATGCATGTTTAAAAAGTTTAGACCAAGTAGAGGGTTATCCAAATACTTATCAAAGGCAAGCTGTTAAAATAGATTGGAAAAACACAAATGTCTTAGCGCAAGTTTATATTGTCGAAAAAGATCAAACAATGGGTACGCCGACAGCTGAGTATTATCAGATAGTTTTAAGTGGAGCACAAGAGCATAATTTATCTGACAGTTACATTAATCAAATAAAAGCTCTAGCAGAATAATTTTTGATCATCAAACTATTTTTTTCGCCGATAAGGCGACCGCCCTGTGGGCGGTTTACTTTTTTCTGTTGTTCTAGTAATTTTTGGTAAGTTTTTACGAAATTGACATGATTTAAGATGGGCAGGCTTCGAAGCCAGCTCTTGATTCTTCTTTTTTGCATAAAGTTTCTATTTATTCCCTCCGCCTACGGCGGAGGAAAATTTGTTAGTATTTTTTGTTACTTTTTAGGAGTAAAATTTGTTAGTTTATTCAGCGCTTATAAGCGGCAAATTTTTTTGTATTTTATTTATAATTCCCTGAGGGGAAGTTTTTATTATTTGTTTCTGGTATTCCCCGCCGTAGGCGGGGAATAGCTAAAGAATGTTTATGTAAATTTTCTTAAGACTGCGCGGACTATACCTTGGATAGCAGGATTTTTAGCATAGATAGGTTTCATAGTATGGTTAGCTGGTTGCAGGCGAATGCGATCTTTTTCTCGATAATATTTTTTGAGAGTAGCGTAAGTGTTATCTAGTAAGGCGACAACCACATCGCCATTTTGAGGGTAAAAGTTTCTTTCCACTATTACATAGTCGCCATCTAAAATACCTTCTTCAATCATTGACTCACCTTTGACCTTCAAAACATAGCTATTTTCATCATGGACGAAGTCTCGGGGCACAGTCAGTGTTTCTCTGTTCTCAATGGCTTCAATTGGCTCTCCAGCGGTGATTAAACCCACAAGTGGCAGTTCGATAGCTTGGCCGAATCTTTGGATGGTGGTGAGCTCCAGCGAGCGAGCAGCATTGTGGCTAGTAGAGATCAGGCCCTTGTCTTCTAGGGCTTTGACATGCTCATGGACGGTGGCGGTGGAGGATAGGCCAAAGTAATCGGCAATTTCTCGATAGCTAGGTGCGTAGTCATTAGTTTGGATAAACTGACTGATGAAATCTAGGATTTCTTTTTGTTTTTTTGTTAGATGTGGCATATATTTATTTCTTATAGATTTATTATATACCGAACAAAAACCGAATGTCAAGAGATCATCTGTGGATAACTCAAAATAGCTATTTTTTGTGAATCTTTTGTGGTCAAAATCCCCGCCATTGGCGGGGATTTTGACACGCGTAAATAATTATTATATTATTGATTTACTAATAATTAATTTTTTAGTATGAAGAAAAGTGATTTAAAACAAATAGCTGATCTGATTGATGATCGTTTGGATCAAAGATTAGGAGAGTTAGAAAAGAGATTGGATAAAAGGTTTGACCAAAGACTTGATCAAACAGAAGAGAGAATTATGACTTCAGTTAAAACTGAAATCGATCGTCTAGATTCCAGATTAGACGAAGTAGTGATTGAGCTAAAGAAAAAGCCCGATCGTTATGAAGTGTTTGACTGGACAGAGAAAAGAATCGCACAGTTGAAATTTAATTAAAAGAGCTATAAGAGACCTCCTCTGTCGCGGAGGTCTCTTAGCTGGAGTGAGTTATTTAAATAAAAAAATATGTTGAAAGCAATTATTTTTGATTTTGGTGGTGTATTTTCTGTAGAGGCAGATATTAAAAAATTTTTACAGAACAATGCTCTTAAATTTAAGATAGATCCAGAAGAGGTAAATAAAGTGTCTTCAGCTATTTGGGCAGAAGCTAGACTTGGTAAAATAGACTCAAATATTTTTTGGCAAAAACTTGGTGAATTAGTTGGCATGGAAGAAATAGAGTTTAAAAAATATTTTATTGAAAACACTACTCTCATAGAACACGATCTTTATGATTTTGTAAAATATAATCTCAAAAACAAATATAAATTAGCGATACTTTCTAATCAAATAGAATCATGGCTAGAGACCGTTCTAGAAGAAAATGATTTTAGAGAAGTGTTTGATTTTGTTATTACTTCATATAACACTGGCTTAGCTAAACCAGACATAGCGATATACCAAAAAGCTTTAGAAATTTTAAAGCTAAAAGCAGAGGAATGTTTATTTATCGATGATTTGCCTCAAAATTTAGTTCCCGCCCAAGAGCTTGGTATGCAAACAATTTTGTTTGAAAATTATGAGCAATTTTTGGTAGATTTAAATAAAATTTTAAAAAATTAAACTTTAGATATTTTAAGTAACTAAAACCCTATCTATTTTTGGAAGTCCAAATATTTTCCCACCATTCAGAAACTCTACTTTCCATTATTTCTTGGCCTAAAATTTTGGCAGATTCAGTTTTTAAATTTCTATATTGAACATTTGATCTTTCGTTATTGCCTTTGCCAGATAGCCAAATTTCTGCCTCTTTATTGCCTTGATGGACATATTCTTTTAATAGCAATATTTGATCAATTAAGTCAGCGTCTTTGGCAATAATAGCTTCTTTGCTTTGTCTTACTTCGAATTCTTGATCAATAGTAAATAAATCATCAAAAGGCAGATCGCCTAATTGGTCTTTAGAAATTTCATCTTCAAATATTTTGACATATTTTTTGTGGACATAATTATGGTCGCCACTTCTGACTTCTTTAGTGTCGTGCAAAAGTGCCATCATCACTGTTTTATATGGATCTGCTTGCTCTAGCTTAGCTAAAAACCAAGCAATCAAAGATACGCGATAAGAATGAGTAGCGATATTGTCCGATAAATCTTGGGCTAAAAGAGTTTGTTGGTGCATGCGAGGTAATTTTCTCATCGTGCCAATTTCAAATAAAAAATTGGCTATTCTTTTGTGCTTTTCATTATTTTCCATAGTTTTTAATTAATCGTAAACCATTTTCCTTCGCTAATTACTTCAATTTTTCCATCAATTATTTTTTAAGCATATTTCCAACCTTCATCTTTGTATAATTTTTTAAATAGCGCATAAAGATCTTTGATGGC
Organism: Parcubacteria group bacterium GW2011_GWA2_36_10; assembly: GCA_000991205.1. GTDB lineage: Bacteria > Patescibacteriota > Patescibacteriia > UBA1558 > GWA2-36-10 > GWA2-36-10. Next base: position 22,676 of record LBRC01000024.1, read on the forward strand.
CTGATCAATTTCTTCATTTAATAGTGTAAATTTTTTCAAATTTACTGGTTCGGTTGTAGTTTTTAAACCATGGTTCTGTTTAGCAGTTGTTTTTAATCTTACTATATTTTTTGAATCTGATTCAGATAAATAAACACTGTGTACTATTTTATTTCTTTCTTGTTCTAAAGAATTCAGTTTTTTGACTAGCTTATTTGCTTCTTTTAAGTCTTTTTCATTATTTATTTTATATTTTAATAATGAATGAAATGCTTTAAGTAAATTTTGAAAAGACATTTCACAAGTTACAATAGTTCCTATTTTTGTGTCTTCTGAAATTAGCCGAGTTATAAAACAGGATAGGTATAATTCTAATAAGGAAAAATTACATGATATTTCACCAATTTTATTTGTAATTTTCATATGGTTTATTGAATAGTCAAAGAAAAGTTTTCGTCGGGAGTTAAGACAAATAATTTGTCGCCTTTTTTATTAAAAAGATACATTTTCTTTAAAGGATTGTTGAATAATTTGACATTGTTTCGATAATCGCGACTGTCTAGCTCAAAAATAGCGGTTTCGCCATTGACCTCATTGATAAAATAGCTACCGTTTGGATGCCATTTTAGTTCAGAGACTATTTGTGAGGAGCGGTCAATGATTTCTTTTTGATCTTCATTATAATCATAGAGAATAGTCTGATAACCATCATTGATCAATAAATATTTACCATAGATTTCTACTAGCGCGACTGGCACAGAAAATACTTCGACATTTGGTCGCTGAATATAAAGTTTAGTGCCAAGAGTAAAAATCAAATAATCATTGTCGGCTAGTAAGACTTTGAAAGTACCTAAATTTAAATTAGCTAAACTACGAACAGAGTTTAAGTTATCTTTTTGCCATTGCTCTACTTGAGAGGCGATGCCAGCCTGTTTTTGCGTGACTAAATAATCACCAGTTAAGCCAAAATCTTGAATATTTTAAATTAAGTTTTTTAATTTTATTACTGCCGATTTCTAAAATGCTGTATTGTTTGTCTTGTAAAAAAAGAATTTTTTGATCATCTGGTGACCAGTCGATTAATTCGGTTTTAATATCAAAAGTAAAAATTTTGGTAGTTTTTTCTTGTTCTGTATTGGTGATGAATAAATCATTGTTATTTAAATAAAGATATTTATTTTTATTTTTGTTGATTAGATAGTTAGTTCCGCCAACTCCCAAATCCATTTTAGTCCTGTCTTCTAAAAATAAAGCGACATCTTCGATAAAAGTGGCTTCCCCAGCTTTGACCGCTAGATTTTTTGTCCACGGCAGATAGCCGTCTTTACTCAAAGTGATTTGGTGTAAGCCAGGTTTGATTTCCGTGATTTGAATCGGTGTTTTTTCTTTGTCTATTTTTTGATCAATAGTAATAGTGGCTTTACTAGGGTAAGACTTGACAAAAACCGCGCCATTTTTTTCGATAATTTTTTTGGCAAAATTATAGCGATAGCCCAAGCCGTAGAAAACTAAAATTGGCGCAATGATGAAAAAAAGCAAGAAAAAGGATAAATAAGTGAAGCGCCTAGTGTTTTTAGTCATAAATTTCTTATTGTTTAATCTTATAATTTAGGGTATTATATACTTACTAACTATCAATTATAATACTATGTCCCAATTTATAATTCAAGGAGGAAATTCTTTACAAGGTGAGATCAAAGTAGCTGGTTTTAAAAATGCTACGACGCCAATTTTGGCAGCGACAATCTTGACTAAAGAGCCAGTGACTTTGCATAATGTGCCGGTCATTGAGGATGTCAAAAAAATGATTCAGATCTTGGTGTCTTTGGGAGTGAAAATTACTTGGCTAGATAAAAATAGCTTGAAAATCGACAGTGCCAATTTAGATCCAGAAAAATTAGACATGGATTTGATCAGCACCATGCGTTCTTCTATTTTATTAATGGGCGCGATGGTTGGTCGTTTTGGACGCATCAAAACTAAAGCTCCGGGTGGCTGTCAGATTGGCGCTAGATCAATGGATACACACTTTAAAGCCTTTCATAAATTAGGTGTGCAAGTAGATTGTGATGATAAGTTTTATATTTTAGAAAAAGTAGCACCCGCAAGCAGTGAGATAGTGATGAATGAATTTTCCGTCACTGGTACAGAAAATATTATTTTAGCTTCAGCCTTAAATCAAGGCCAAGTCAAAATTCGCGTTGCGGCCGCTGATCCAAGCGTGCAAGATTTGTGTTGGTTTTTGCAAAGCATGGGTCTAGAGATTGACGGCATAGGCACTCATGATTTAGTGATTCGTGGTAGCAATCATCTCCAAGGCACAGAATACACTATCATGCCTGATCCGATAGAAACTGGTACTTTTATCGCTTTAGCGGGTTTGACACGCTCTAAGCTTTTGATTTTAAACACTGCGCCGTATTTTTTACCATTAGAGCTAGAAAAGTTCAAAGAAGCAGGCTTAAAGATAGAGATTCAGCCCTTAGCTTTAAGTAAACAAAAAAACTATCAGTTAGCTAATTTATTAGTTGATGGTAAAGTAAACTTAAAAGCCATTGATAAAGTTCATGACATGCCTTTTCCTGGCTTTGCGGCTGATTTAGTACAGCCTTTTACCGCTATGATGACGCAAGCCAAAGGCACGACTTTGATCCATGATTGGATGTATGATGGCCGTACTAAATATGTAGCTGAACTTAAAAAAATGGGAGCTGATATCATGGTTTCTGATCCACATCGTTTAGTAGTTTTAGGACCTACACCTTTATATGGTAAAGAAGTGACGAGTTTTGATTTGCGCGCTGGAGCTACTTTGATCATCGCGGCACTAGCAGCAAGTGGCAAGAGTGTGATAGATAATATTTATCAAGTAGATCGTGGCTATGAGTTTTTAGATCAACGTCTAGCTAAACTAGGCGCCAAAATCGAAAGAGTAGCATAATAAAACTTTATAAATTGTCCCGCGCTGCGGGACAATTTCAGCTTTTTTCCTGTTAGACGTCATAATTTTCATCCATATGCTAAACATGCAATTCCTCAATCAATTTTTATCAACTATAAGTGAAATTAATGGCCTTTATTTAGATGCAAAAGCCGGATTCCATAGTGTCTATTCTAGGATAATGGAAATACAAGAAAAAGAGGTTGCTAAGGGTCATTACTCTTTTGATGAGCTTGATAAAGTTAATTTTGATTATGTTAAAAAGGATATAGAAAACAACGAGATAAAACTAAAACATAGGTCAACAGTTGCCGATAGAAAAGAAAGAAATAAACCAAATGGAAAAAATTATTACCAAATAGCTAATTATTGTATAGTCTTAATATATCAATACTGGGAATATTATCGTGATAAGACAGAAAAGTCACACAATATTAAACTAGACTCTAATCTTATGTCAGATATTAATTGTTATAGAAATTCTATAATCCACCATCATAGTATTGCTAATAAAAAAGTTAACAAATGTAAAATTTTAACTTGGTTTAAATATAAAGACGAGATAAAAATTGATGAAAATAAATTTCAAACCATTATTGAAAAAATAAAGCAAGAAATAGTTAAGATGGATGAAAACTATGGTGTCCAACACCAGATTGTCGGTTCGTGAGCTAAATAAAAATTTAATTTATGCACTTAAATAGAAAAACAAGAATAAAATATTTAACCATTATAGTGTGGGTCTGTTTTTTTACAGTAACTGGATTTATTTATTACGTTAATCATTATTTACCAAAAGGACCATTATTTTCAACGGGAGACATCATTTGTATGAATGATGGCAGGGGCCCATGTGCGCCTGAATATATAGAAGAGGTAAGAGATTTAAATATTCCGGGGTGGGCAAAATTTTTCAAAAAATCAGAAGGTGAACTTTTATGGATGGCATTATTATTTTTAGGTATAATCCTACCGGCATTTAAAAATAAAAAGGCGGCAGAATAAATAAAATTTTTATTTAGTTTGCTAATCAAAATTTCTCATTCACTTATTGTGTGTATGAAAACAAGCTAAAAAATAAGAGAATAAAAATTTATGGATCAAGAAATAAAGTCTAATTTTCAAGCGGTCAAACCTGGTGGCTTGAAAAAATTTATCAAAATATATTTATTAGTTTTTGCTGGTTTAGTTCTTTTTACTTTTGGTCTTTGGACAGGAGAGGCGAGCACAAAAAATACCGTTGATGGTGGTCAAGTGGCTAAAGGTTCTATTAGTCAGTTATTTGCTGGTAAAGATCAAATAGATTCAGCCTTGTTTAGTCAGGTTTGGGATTTGTTACAGCAGAATTATTTTAAATCCAGTGGCATGGCTGATAAGGATTTATTTTATGGAGCAATTTCTGGTATGGTTGACGCTGCCAAAGATCCTTATACGGTATTTTTGACTCCAGAAATCACTTCAGACTTTACGCAGGAATTAAACGGTAGTTTTTCTGGTATTGGTGCCGAGATTGGTAAGAAAAATGATATTTTAGTAATCATTGCACCACTGGCTGATTCACCTGCTGAAAAAGCTGGCTTAAGAGCAGGGGATAAAATCTTTGCTATTGATGGCCAGGATTCAACTAGTTTGTCAGTTGATCAAGCTGTGACTTTGATTCGTGGTAAAAAAGGCACGACAGTGAAATTGATGATTTTGAGTAAAGATGAAGATAAGCCAAAAGATATCACTATCACTAGAGATAAAATAGCTATTCCTAGTGTGGTTTATAAATTAGAAAATAACATTGCGGTAGTAGAAATCACTAATTTTAACAGTGATACCAATGACCGCTTTGCTAAAGTAGCTAAACAAATAGTAAAAGACAATCCTAAAGGCATTGTTTTAGATTTACGTAATGACCCAGGTGGATATTTAAACGTCGCGGTAGATATAGCTAGCTTCTGGCTCAATAAAGATGACGTGGTAGTGAAAGAAGTTTTTGCTAATACAGCTGACAATACCGAGTACAAAGCTAGTGGCCAAAATATTTTGAAAGATTTTAAAACTGTGGTTTTGGTAAACGAAGGTTCGGCTTCCGCTTCAGAGATTTTAGCTGGCGCTTTACAAGATTACGGCATTGCTAAACTGGTTGGTCAAAAGACTTTTGGTAAAGGATCAGTTCAGCAGTTATTTGATTTAAGCGATGGTTCATCTTTGAAAGTGACAGTGGCTGAATGGCTGACACCAAAAGATCGTGCGATCAATGAAAAAGGTATTGAACCGGATGTAGTGGTTGAGTTTAGTACAGAGGATTTCAATAAAGACCTTGATCCACAGCTCGACAAAGCTAAAGAATTATTAAATTAAATTATGAAACTAATTTTATTACAGGATATTCAAAATATTGGTAAAAAAGGAGAGATTAAAGACGTATCTGATGGTTTTGCGATGAACTTTTTGTTGCCTCAAAAAAAAGCAGTTTTAGCTACTACCAAAAACGTCCAAAACATCAAAGCGGAAGAAAAAGTAATCGCTAAAAAAGTAGAGGTCAAAGTCGCTGTTTATCAAAAGATCAAAAATACTTTACAGCAACAAACTTTGATTTTTGCTGGTAAGACTTCAGATAAAGGACATTTGTTTCAAGCTATCAAAATAGCAGACATTATTAAAGCCACGAAGAAAAATTTTAATATAAATCTAGAAGAGAAATGGTTTGTAGATTTTATTGCTTTGAAAGATTTGGGCAAACATCAAGTTTGGTTGCAATTACCAGATAATAACAGAGTATTAATTTTAGTAAAAATAGAGGCAATTTAGTCTCTATTTTCTTTAGTCCCGCTTTGCGGTGATATTTTTTCACAAAAAGAAAAAAATTTGCTATAATACGGCAGTATGGAAAAAACAAAATATATTTTTATCACTGGTGGTGTCTGTTCTGGCTTAGGCAAGGGTATTGCTTCGGCCTCAATTGGCGCCATTTTAGGTTCTTGTGGCTATAAAATTTTTACCCTGAAGCTTGATCCTTATCTAAACATCGATCCCGGCACCATGAGTCCTTATCAGCACGGTGAAGTCTATGTGACTGACGATGGCGCAGAAACTGATCTAGATCTCGGCCACTACGAACGCTTTATTGATACCAATTTATCCAAGCTTTCCAATCTGACGACTGGCCGAGTCTATGCTAAAGTCTTAAAAGGCGAACGCAGTGGTGATTATCTAGGAAAAACTATCCAAATCATTCCCCATATTACTAATGAAATAAAAGCGCATATAAGAAAAGCCGCCGAAGAGTCAAAGGCTGATTTTTTATTGATCGAAATCGGTGGTACAGTCGGAGATATTGAAGGTGAGCCTTATTTAGAGGCAGCGCGCCAGTTTCACCGCGAAGTTGGTACTGATAACGTCTTGTTTGTGCATTTGACTCTCTTGCCCTTTTTGATGGCTTCAGGTGAGCTCAAGACCAAACCAACGCAAGCTTCAGTGCGCGAGCTTTATCGTCGTGGTATTCAGCCTGATATTATTTTAGCTCGTTCAGATAAACCGATAGATAAAGAAAGCATTCAGAAAATTGCTTTATTTGCTGATGTCGAAGAAAAAGCAGTGATTCCCGCACCAACAGTCAGTACTATTTATGAAGTGCCGGTTAATTTTGAGAAAAAAAATCATATTTCCGAAATCATTTTTGAGCGTTTCAAAATGCCGATCCGTAAAGCCAAGCTAGAAGAGTGGGAGAAATTAGTCAGCCGAATCAAAGCCAATCATCGACAAAAAATAGAGATTGCTTTAGTCGGTAAGTATAATCAGAATCTAGATGCTTATTTAAGCGTTGTCGAAGCTCTGAAATCGGCTTGTTATTTTAATAACTTAAGTTTAAATTTGGTTTGGATCAATGCGACAAATTTGGAAAAAGCTGATAAACTTTCCGCAGATGTTGTTTATGATATATGCCA
>LBRC01000025.1 GCA_000991205.1 Parcubacteria group bacterium GW2011_GWA2_36_10
CCCGAATACTTGGAGGGCAGAACACCAAAAAGAAAAATGTCCTTTCCTTTTTCAGAAAAAATCGGGCGCGCGCAAATCCGAAATGCAAGGAACATTTTTTCTTTTTGGTGTCCGCCGAGGCTCTGCGAGGCGGTGGCGGGGCGTTTCTCCGAGCGTACGATTTAGTTTCGCTTCACCACGCGCTCCGCGCGTGCGACATCATTTGTTTTGAAAATAGGTTCGAGCTTGGTACAATAAACACACCAAATAGCAGCTTGTAATTAGGCTGTTTTTCTGTTAGATTTACCCTATGAAAATAACATATAAGCAAGATAATAAAGAGCGTTTAGATAAGTTTTTGAGCTTAGAATTGCCTCATTTGACTCGTAGTCAACTCAAAAAGATGATTTTGAGTGAACTAGTCTTAGTCAATGACGAAATAGCCACTGTCCATCATTGGCTAAAAAATCAAGATGTGATCACGCTTTTGAAAAACGCCCCGGAAAAAAGAGTAGAAAAAAAACTAATCGCTCCCAAAATACTGGTTGAAACTAAAGATTATTTGATTTTAGAAAAACCAGCTGGTCTACTAGTCCATCCGACCGATAGAAATGAAACCAATACTTTGGCTGATTGGCTCCGCGAAACTTTTCCACAAGTCAAAAAAGTTGGCGACGAACCGATGCGTCCTGGCATCGTCCACCGTCTAGACAAAGATGTCTCGGGCTTAATGGTAGTGGCTTTAAATAACGATGCTTTTGATGCTATCAAAAAACAATTCCAAGATCGCAGCGTCAAAAAAGAATATCTTGCTTTGGTCCATGGTGCCATGCGCGCTGATAGTGGTGAAATAAATACGCCAATAGAAAGAGACAAAGACACGGGCTTAATGAAAGCCAATAAAATGGCCGAAGAAAGTAAAACTGCTGTCACGCTATACAAAGTAGAAAAAAAATATCGTAACTATACTTTATTAAGATTGCAAATCAAAACTGGTCGTACTCATCAGATCCGTACTCATCTATATAGTATTGGCCATTCGATAGTCGGCGACAGTCTCTATCGCACCAAAGATCTACGTAAAAAGAAAAAAACTATTGAAAATTTAAGAATATTTTTGCACGCCGCTTATCTAGAATTTAATGATCTAGAAAATACTCGTCAAAAATATGACTCCGCTTTGCCAACTATTTTAAAAGATTTTTTAAATACCATAAAATAATGAAAAATTTAGTTATTATCACCGGGCCATCAGCGGTTGGTAAAACTACAGTGGCTAAAGAAATTTTTAAACTATTTCCTGCCCTCAAATCAGCTGTCACTTATACGACACGTGAAGCCAGGACTTGGTCACAAGAAGACAAGCTCATCCATCACATCACAAAAGACGAGTTTAAAGACTTGATTAAAAACAATAAACTGATCGAATGGGCCGAAGTTTATGGTGAGTTTTATGGTACTGGCAAAGAAGAATTATTAAACATTTTGGAACAATCCCCAGTTTTATTAAACATCGATGTCCAAGGGGCTAAAAATATCAAACAACAATTTCCAGCCAGTCTAAGCTTTTTCATCCAACCAGATAGTCTAGCCATCTTAAAACATCGCATCGACGCTCGCCCAATTAACCAAGAAATCAAAGACAGGCGCTGGCAAGCAGCTCAAGCGGAAATGGCCCAAAATACTATTTTTGACTACCAAATCACCAATATAGATGGCCAATTAGCAGAAACAGTGGCTAAAATTAGCCAAATTTTAAGCGAAAAATTGAAGTTTTAAGCATTGACAAAAGTCCTGTTTTAGTCTAAAATAGACGAGTATTATTTAATCACTTTATTTAGTAAATACGCTAAACATATGGCCGACGAAAAAACAACGGAAATGAATCTAGACATTAAGCCTGGTATGACTGTTAAGGTTCACGAAAAAATCAAAGAAAAAAATGCCAAAGGCGTAGAAAAAGAAAGAATTCAGATCTTTGAAGGTATTGTGATTGCTCATAAACACGGTAAAGAAATCGGCGCTACTATTTGTGTCCGCAAGATGTCTGATGGTATCAGTGTCGAAAAGATCTATCCTTTACATTCACCAGTCATTGCTAAAATAGAAGTCATGCGTATGGCCAAAGTACGACGTGCTAAATTAAACTATTTGCGTACCAGTAGAGAAAGACTTAAAGAAGTTAAGTTATAAAAATCTTGCCAATCAAGTCGAAGTGGTGAAATTGGTATACACGCAGGCTTGAGGTGTCTGTGCCCGAAAGGGTGTGCGGGTTCAAGTCCCGCCTTCGACACCACCTTATTTTTTTAAGGGCTGTTAGCTCAGTTGGCTAGAGCGCCTGCTTTGCACGCAGGAGGTCGCAGGTTCGACTCCTGTACAGTCCACCATTCGACTACATTCTGCTTCGCAGAATTTCGCTCATGGTCTTCGACCACTTTTGTTTATATAAAAAACGGTCGAATGTCCTGAGTGAGCAAAGCGAATCGAAGGACAAACTTAATCCCAAGGACGGCTAGCTCAGCTGGTTAGAGCACCTCGTTTACACCGAGGGGGTCAAAGGTTCGAATCCTTTGCCGTCTACCAGCACAAAAGATAAAGATACTAAATTAATTCGCCTAGAGGCGATTTTTTTATTTAAAAAAATAAAATTATAATAATAAAATACTTTTATATAAAACACTTGCATAAAAATAAAAATAATTGTAAAATTAAGTTAAGAAAAATATTTCTGCAGAAATTTTTACAAAAAGTATTTTCTTTTTTAAAAAAATGTGTTATAATTTTTATAGCTAAAAGAAAAGTATTTTTCAGAAAATAATTATTATGACTTTCGGAAAATTTATTTTGGGAATATTGATAGCTGGCGTTGGTTTCTTAATTACTTGGAAATCTGAATGGCTCTTAAATAATTTTGGCCGATTAGCAACAGCGGAAAAATATTTAAGCGGTGGAACTAGATTGGGCTACAAACTAATTGGTATTTTCTTGATCATCATCGGCCTACTCTATGCTACTGATTTAACTGGCAAACTGATTGCTACAATCGCTAACACAGTTTTTAGCACTAACATTCAAGTCGAATAACCTTATTTTTTCAAATAAAATAAGGGGAAAATAAAAATATAAAATAAACAATAAAATTTTGAAAGGGGGTGAAATGAACATGGCAGCAAAGAAAAAAGCAGCAAAAAAGAAAGTAGTAAAGAGAGTTACTAAAAAGAAAGCTACTACTAAAAAAAGAAAAGCTACTAAGAAAAAGAAATAGTAATTCTTTTAAAACAAAAATATAAAAATTCCTTTACTTAATCCGGCGCATGCCGGCAGGCAAAGGAATTTTTTATTGTCATAAAAAGAAAAAAGCAGAATTATTTTACGCTTTCAGCGCAACAGCGCGTTTTTAAAATAATTCTGCTTTTTCTAATTTAGAATAGCTTTTGAGTCGCATACTTCTCTTGGGGAGAAAAAATTTCTGTTTTACCATATTGACCATCAAAGCCAGGACTTAATTTTATTTCTCCCGATCTTACTTTAATAATGCCATTGGCCAAATTCTCTGGCATTATTTTATTTAAAGAATTTAAATCTAAATCTAATAACACTTCAAATTCGTTTTTACTTTTAGAAATTATCTCAAAAAATAAAGTTTGCACTTTTTTACTACTCTTATTTACTTGCAAATAATCAGCAATAATCTCCGGTAAGGGCACAATGCTTTTGTATGGAATATGCTTATTTTTATCTATTTCTTTCCCGCCTTTGGCGGGACCCCGCTCTGCGGTGGCAGTTTTTCGATCAGCTAGCTTTTTTACTTGATATTCTACTCCCAAAGTCAAGGTCTTATGACATTTTGGACAAATATTTTGATATTTATGACTCAAGTCTGGGCTGCAGCTAAAAGCACAATCTCTGTGTCCATCCCAATGGTACATACCATTTTCGGGAAAAAACTCGATGGTATATAAAAATTTCTTTTTATCTTTATTTTTAATAATATTTACTATCTCTTGATAAGTTTCTCCCTCTAAATCCATCACATTGGCTTCACGGCCAATGTTTGGTCCAGAGTGAGCATCAGAATTAGAAACTAGAGTATATTTGTCTAGCTCTGACCAATGCCAATTCATCAAGGGATCAGAAGAAAGGCCGGTTTCTAAGGCTGTGATATAAGGACTTAAGTCTTCAAAACATTCTTCTAGCGTGTCAAAACCAGATTTAGAACCAAACAAAGCAAACCATGGCGTCCAGATATGAGCGGGTATCATCATGGCATTTTCATCAACACTCAACATAATCTCTAAGACTTGCTTGGCGGACATACCTAAAATCGGTCGGCCATCAGAAGCGAGTTTTGCTCCTCTATCAGTCAAAGCTTGATTAAATTTTTCTACGCTTGCAAGCGATGGCATCAAAATAGATAAATGCACACGTCTAGTTTTATCATTTTGCCGATAAATACAGGCTACTTCAGTGGCTAATAAAAATTTAACGCCACTAGCATCATTTTTTAAATAAAATAAACCAGAATTACTTTCTGTTTCTTGTAAATTACTTTTTATTTCTTGAAACCATCTAGGATGCGTAAAATCCGGGCAAGCCACAATATCGACGCCTTTTATTTTTGACCATTTGGCTATTTCAGCTAAATCAAAAAACTTCGATGTCGCTCGAGAGTATTTAGAATGAAGATGTAAATCTATAATCTTACGCATATTTTTATATGCTTATCTTAACAAAAGCTAGCTAAAAAGAAAAGCGCTCGCCCCGAGGCAAGCGCTCCAATATCAATTTGGATAACAATCAAAGAACAAAAGATAGAAACAAAACCAATAAGCAAGCGGTTCCCTTGATAATATACGCAGATTCCTTCTTCTCGTGTCCTCCTTGCTTATTAAACAACAAGGAATACAGCGCTAATGAATATGGCAATAAAGCAAGGGAACACAGTGATATCGCTGGCCAAGTCATAACTCTTATGTTCAGATAAAGAATCAACAAAAAAATGACAGCGATAACCATGGTGATACCGGCGATGGTTCTGGCTTTAGCCACCCCCAACCAAAGTGGCAAGGTCAAACGCAAGCCATGGTTAGCTATTCTGTCTTGCACGTCCTTGACAATCTCACGAGTAAGAAAAGCAAAAAAGACTGCAAATATCACATGAGGCACATATGGATGTAAACGCTGGCCAGTAAACCAACCTAACAAGATTGGTGAGGTGCAGACAAAAGCAATTAGTGGATTTTTTGTCCACCAATAGCGAGACAAGACTCGCGAATACAAAATAATAATCAAGGAGTCTATTAGGACAATCAACTGACAAGCTGAATTAAGATATACCAGGCTAGCAACGATTGCTATCGATATACAAATAAGTCCCAAGATAATCAACTTGGCCACAGTATTCTGATCAGTGTTAGCAAATTGTTCGCTCTTGCGAGCATACATGTAGTGAGCTGCACCAAAGTGGTACAGACTAGCTCCCATAATACCAAGTGCCATAACACCGCTCGCAAATAGCTTGGTATTAGCTGACCAATCGTCTCCACCAGACAATATAGCCGTCACCCAAGTGGACAAACCAGCCATCAACATATGTTGAAAGGTGACCAGTTTAAAATAATATTTCAAAGAGCTCATGATGAAGCCCTCCTTTTTTGCAAAACATTGTTGCTTCTTCAATCAGCTTATTTTTACCTGAAAGTAATGAAAATGTCAACAAATAAAAAAACACTAGCACCAAATAATTTTAGCTTTTCAAGAACGACAGGGTTCTGGCGATGACCTACTCTCGCAAACCTCAGGGCTTACTACCATCGGCCTAAAAGAGCTTAACTACTGAGTTCGAAATGGGATCAGGTGTGACCTCTTAAAGTAGAACCACCAGAACTCTATCGTCCTTAGAAAAATTATTTAATACCAGTGCCTTTTATTTTCTAGAAGATTTGACTTATAGGCGTCAATAACATGACAGCTCCTAATAATAAAATCAAACCAACAAAAATCAAAATGACTCTGATCATTTGTTTTATGAATGTTTAAGAACATCCGCCAAAGGCGGAATAATAAAAATTTACAAAATTTTTAGTGGTTACTTCGATTTATTAGTACTACTCTGCTAAATGCATTACTGCAATTACACATATAGCCTATCAACCTAGTCGTCTACTAGGAATCTATAATGAATTCTAATCTTAGGGACAGCTTCGTGCTTATATGCTTTCAGCACTTATCTTAACCGAACGTAGCTACCCAGCAATGCTTTTGGTAAAACAACTGGTACACTAGAGGTTCGTTCCTTTCGGTCCTCTCGTACTAGAAAGGAGACCCTTCAAAATTCGACGCCCATAACAGATAGGAGACCGAACTGTCTCACGACGTTCTGAACCCAGCTCGCGTACCGCTTTAATAGGCGAACAGCCTAACCCTTGGGAGCTTCTTCACCCCCAGGGTCGGATCACTAACTTCTGCTTTCGCAACTGCTCGAGTTGTAGCTCTTGCAGTAAAGCTGGCTTATGCGTTTGCACGACCACTCCTATTTCCATCAGGAGCTAGCCAACCTTTGTAAACGCCTCCGTTACATTTTGGGAGGCAACCGCCCCAGTTAAACTACCTGTCAGATACTGTCCTTTCTCCAGATTCATGGAGTTAAGTTAGATTTAAAATTATATCAGGGTGGTATCTCAAGGTTGACTCCACTCTAACTTACGTCAGAGCTTCAAAGTCTCCCACCTATCCTGAACAAATATAGCCTTAAATCAATACCAAAGTGTAGTAAAGCTTCACGGGGTCTTTTCGTCTAGTTACGGGCAATGAGCATCTTTACTCATCTTGCAATTTCGCCGAGTACTTCGCTGAGACAGTCTCCAAGTCGTTATGCCATTCGTGCAGGACGGAACTCACCCGTCAAGGAATTTCGCTACCTTAGGACCGTTATAGTTACGGCCGGCGTTCATCCGCGCTTCAGTTCAAGGCGTGAACCTCTCCCCTTAACGTTCGGACACTGGCCAGGCATCAGCCCCTATACATCAGCTTGCGCTTTAGCAGGGACCTAAGTTTTTGGTAAACAGTCGCTTGGAGTCTTTCGCTGCGGCCCTGCAAAAGCAGGGCAGGCCTTATCCCGAAGTTACGGCCGCTGTTTTGCCGAGTTCCTTAGCGAAGTTTCTCTCGTACACCTGAGGATACTCTCCTCACCCACCTGTGTTGGTTTGCGGTACAGATACTACTATCTTAGCTCTAGAGGTTTTTCTTGGCAGTGCTTTAATTTTCGTTGACTTTGACCGAAGTCTCAATCTTCTGGCTGCTTTGGCGCTTAATGTCTTCCGGATTTTCCTAGAAAACACACTACTCACAGACAACGTTCATAACCAAATAACGTGAAAAAATTCACCCTGCGTCCCCTCATCGAAAAATAGCAGTAGGGCAGGAATATTAACCTGCTCTTCCATCGACTACGCCTTTCGGCCTCGCCTTAGGATTGCCTAACCCTGGGTTGATTCTCGTTGCCCAGGAAACCTTGGGTTTGCGGTGTTCAGGATTCTCACCTGAATTTTTGCTACTCATGCCAACATTCTCACTTCTATACACTCCACGACTCCTCACGGTATCGCTTCAACGCAGTATAGAACGCTCCTCTACCAATCCTGTCAATAAAGACAGAAGTTCTCATCTTCGGTGCTAGGTTTGAGCCCCGTTAAATTATCGGCGCGAAGTAACTTGACTAGTGAGCTATTACGCTATCTTTAAAGGATGGCTGCTTCTAAGCCAACCTCCTAGTTGTATAAGTCACTTTACCACCTTTTACACTTAACCTAGACTTTGGGACCTTAGATGGAGATCTGGGCTGTTTCCCTTTTGACCAATGAAGCTTAGCCCCCATGGTCTGACTCCTTTGAAATCCGTAATGGCATTCGGAGTTTGATTGAAGCAGGTATGGACGCAATGCCACCCTACTCCATCCAGTGCTCTACCACCAAAACTTAACTCAAAAGGCTAGTCCTAAAACTATTTCGAGGAGAACCAGCTATTGCCGAGTTCGATTGGAATTTCTCCTCTTACCACAACTCATCCCCTAGTGTTACACGGCTAGTGGGTTCGGGCCTCCACGACTTGTTACGGTCGCTTCACCCTGGTCATGGCAAGCTCACTCGGTTTCGGGTCTAGTGCATACAGCCTACAAATTTTATACCTGATCCCTGAAATAGGAAACTAGGCTCCCGCCTTCGCGGGAACAAGTATAAAGTTTGTTACGGACTATTAATCCTCGCTTTCACTTTACCTACCTCCCGAAGGAGTTAAATAAGCTACATGCAACTAACTCGTTGGCTCATTCTTCAATAGGCACACCGTCACTCATTTCCGCCCGAAAGCGGACATAGAGCTTCGATTCCTTGTAAGTATATGGTTTCAGATACTATTTCATCCCCCTCTCGGGGTGCTTTTCACCTTTCCCTCACGGTACTAGTTCACTATCGATCACCAAAAGTATTTAGCCTTAGCGCATAGTGACGCTGGATTCCCACAAGATTTCTCCGGTCTCGTGGTACTCAAGAAAACTATCGACAGCTTATATTTACTTTTCGTATACCGGACTTTCACCGTCTTTGGTCAGCTTTTCCAAACTGTTCTACTAAATAAACAATAATGACTGCTCGGAATCTACAAGTTTCCAAACGATAGCCTCTTACAACGCTTTAGACAGCGTTAGCCTTGTAGGCATTTCCTTATCTCTTTAACTTTAAAACCGAAGTCTCAAAATCTCAAAATAAGTTATCTTATCTAAAGTTTAGGCTCTTCCCTTTTCGCTCGCCACTACTCAGGGAATCGAGATACCTATTAGCTTATAGCAGATAGTAAATTTTGTCCCGCGTCGCGGGACAAAATGCCATACGCTATTAGCTAATAAGTATATTAATTCTTTCTATTCCTCTGGGTACTAAGATGTTTCAATTCCCCAGGTTGTCTCCAATCAAGCTATGTATTCACTTGATGGTTTCCGTACTTCATACGGAAGGGTTTCCCCATTCGGAAATCTCCGGCTCACAGGTTGCTTATCACCTCCCCGAAGCTTATCGCAGATTGCTACGTCCTTCATCGCCTTTTGGTGTCAAGGCATCCACCATATACCCTTATTAGTAACCACCAAAAATTCTATAAATTTTTAGTGTCTAAATATTCTTCTCATAATTAGCAAAAATTTTGAAATTATTATTTTTAAGATGCTCTTAAACATTCGTATGTTTAAAACAAACTATTCATTTGTAAAAGTTCAGGGCCTATAATTGGCACTAAGCAGTTTTTTAAAGGTTGCCGTAAGGCCAACTATTAAAAACTGCTTGCTACCAACTATCTATTTAATTCTTTTTCAAGGGGACAAAAAACCGCTTATCGTGCGGTTTAAAAAGCGCATTTAATTTGACTTTTAAACCTTAGCTTTTAGTGTTTTTTAATTGTCCGTTTATCATATTTTTTTAGCTTTTTAAGCTCGTGCGTATTATATACTAAATCTTTCAGCTTGTCAAACCCTTTTAAGCCCTATAAAATCAGGCGAAAATCTAAGAAAAAAGGCCCTAATTTGCATCAGAGCCCCAATCGCTTTTTCAGGTGGGCAAGCAGCCATTTCAGCATCAAGGCCAAAATGACAATAGCCGCCACAATACCAGTGAATGAAGGCTTTAACAAAGCCACAAGCACCAGCAGCACAAAAGCGATGGCACGACAGTGTCGCCACTTCAGCCTGTTCTTGAACATCGTCTCCTCCTTGAAGATAATGGCGGGTGGTCAGAGCTTGCAGCTCCGACCACCCGTAGCGTGACTGATTGCTCAGGTCAAATCGGCGTCCGGTTCACGGTCAATGTCTTCCTGCTGCTGCGACATGAATCAATCCTCCTCTGAACAAAATTGCTTTGCCCCATCGGCAAAAGCCCTCTCAATGAACCTCTCTTTCCTCAAAATAATAACATATATTATTCTAAGGAAAAAGTAACTGGCATGCCGCCCCCGCAATGCGGGGGCGGCAGAAGATATAAAGTTTATTTTACAAAATCTCCATTTTTAAATATCTCACACCAAATTGAATAGCCTCTTGCTTATCGGCCATCCAAATATCCATACGATAATAGTAACGGGAATTCATCCTATCCTCAACTACGAAAACCTTATCACCAAACTTTTCAGGAAAACGAACCAAAGTACCTTTAGGCAAAAAGTTAGTCGCCACGATACCATCACGAGTTTTGGTGCCGAAAGCAGTAATATCAGGAGTACTATCGGTCTGACCAGGCAAACTATTATAAGAAGTAACGATAATATCCATGGTGCTTTTAGCCTGACGTTCGCTAACTGTAGGTAAAACTGGACCACTAATTTCACTATTTATAGCCTGATTTTTGACCTGTTCTTGAGAAAACACCGCTTGAGGGAAGTCAAAAATAAAGACAATACTCAATAATATCACTAAACTGACGCTATTTTTAAACCAACTTTTAGCTAGAATTAGCTCAAATATAGATTTTCCGCTATCTTTAATTTTCATTAAATGTTGCTTCATATATTTCATATTAATAGAGAATAATAGCATATATACTAATTTTTGTCAACCCCGTTAGATAAATTTATCTAACGGGGTCAATACTACTATTTCTCTGAGGATAAAAAGTATAGTAAAATAAAACAAGCGTCAAGTTGAACTTATCTAAATTTTTATGAAAAAAATAAGAGATTTTACCACGAAAGTACATAGTATAGTTAGCCAAATACCTTTTGGTGAGACTTTAAGCTATCAAGAAGTAGCGATCAAGGCTGGCTCGCCACGAGCTTGCCGAGCAGTCGGCAATATCATGCATCATAATCCCGATCCGAAAAATATCCCTTGCCATCGGGTGGTAGCGAGTGGTTTAAAGCTTGGTGGCTATGCTTGGGGATCAAAAGTTAAAACCAAAAAACTCCAGGCTGAAGGCTGGCAGATAAAAAATGGACAGCTGTCCCGTTAATTTGCTATAATAAACAAACTTTAAAAGCTATAATATTATACTCCAATAAGTGTAATATAGGCATAGCTATTCCCTCCAACGGAGGGAATACGGACTCAAATAAAAATATTAAATAATTAATTTAAACAAAAATATATGGACGAAAAAAAGAATTTCTTTGAAAATCTTAGCTCCAAGTCAGCCTTCAAAGTTGGCTTACTAAGTGGTTTAGCGATTATGTTTGTAATCGGATTTTTTATTATGTTAGGTTTTGTCTTAAAGGGTGGAGACTTTGCCTTTGCAAAAAATAATAATAATGACGATAATGCTGCTGCTGCAAATAATAACAATGCCGCTGCACCAACTGTCATTGAATTAAAAGACGTCAACAAAGATGATTGGATGCGTGGCGATAAAAAAGCTGACTTAAGCATCGTCGAATTCTCTGACATTGATTGTCCTTATTGCGTCAAATTTCATGAGACCATGAAAAAACTTAGTGAAGAATACAAAGGCAAGATCAACTGGGTTTATAGACATTTTCCTTTGACCTCTTTACACCCAAATGCCTTCAAAAAAGCAGAAGCTACTGAATGTGTCGGCTCTCTAGGCGGTAATGATAAATTCTGGCCATTCTTAGATAAACTAGTCGAAGATAAAACTATCACTATGGATAAGCTAGGTGAAGTAGCGGCCACTTTTGGTGTCAGTGCTACTAAATTCCAAGAATGTTATAATGGTGGTACAATGACCAGCAAAGTCCAAGACCAAGCTGATCAAGCTGTCAAAGCTGGTGGACGTGGTACTCCATATTCAGTTATCGTTTTTGAAGACCAAAAAATCCCGATCAATGGTGCTTTACCGTATGAACAAGTCAAAGCTCAAATCGACGCTTTATTAAAATAAAACTTTCCCCTAAAAACCTCTCCTAACGGAGTGGTTTTGTCTTTACTAGAATTTTTAATCTTGCTATGATATAAGAAAATCATAACTAAATAGTGATATAAAATTATGCAAAAAAATAATGGCTTTATTTTCTGGGGAATTAGTTTAGTAATTTTAGTTTTATTTGTCTGGATGATTGTCAATTTAGCGACGCCAAGCACTAAACCACAAATTATTAATTTAGATATTAATGCCGATGATATTATCAAGGGCAATGAAACTGCTAAATACACTCTGTTAGAATACAGTGACTTTCAATGCCCAGCTTGCGCTACTTATCAGCCACTAGTCAAAAAATTAAACGAAGAATTTCCCAATGATTTAAAAATTGTTTTTCGTAATTTTCCTTTATCAGAGATTCATGCCAATGCTAACAACGCTGCCTATGCTGCTGGCGCCGCTAACTCCCAAGGTAAATTTTGGGAAATGGCCGATATTTTATTTAGTCGCCAAGCTGATTGGTCAGCTGAAGAAAAACCTCAAGAAAAATTTATTAGCTATGCTCAAGAATTAAATTTAGATCTAGAAAAATTTAAGACTGATATGGATAGTACAGCTGTCAAAGACAAAGTAAGCAAAGATAGAATCTCGGCAGAAAGTAATAATCTAAACTCCACACCAACTTTCTTCGTCAACGGCCAAAAAATAACTAATCCAAGTAGCTATAACGAATTCAAAAATGCAATTTTTGCCGATCAAAATAAATAAATACTTACTCTTGGCTATTTTAGTTTTAGCCTTACTTGGTTTGGGTGATGCAATTTTTTTGACTATCAAATATTATGTCGGTAATATAAATTGCTCGCTTTGGTCTGGCTGCCAAGAAGTCTTAAAAAGCTCTTATGCTACCATGTTCGGCGTTCCGCTCGCCATCTTTGGTGTAGCTTATTATTTATTTATTTTATTTAGTGCCTTGGCTTACTTGCAAACTAATAAAAATATTTTTGCTAATATCTTAGCCTTTGTGCCTAGCTTTGGCTTTTTATTTTCTCTTTATTTAATTTATTTACAATTAGTGGTAATCAAATATATTTGCATTTACTGCATGCTATCCGCTTTGAGCTCAACTTTAATTTTTATTTTGAGTTTAATTATTTTTTGGCAGTATAAAAAAATACCCCCGCTGTCCTAACGGACATCTCCCCCTAATTTAGGGAGACCGAGAGGGGGTACTGAAACAATTATTTCAAAATTTCTTTAGCTCCTCCGCCTACGGCGGAGGAGCTACTGTTTTTTTATTATCAAAAAAATGTTAAAATAGAAGCATGAAGGATTACTCTCTAGTTGAATTAAAAAATATTGCGAATTTAATTCGCCAAGACATAATTCGCATGACAGCTCACGCTGGCTCCGGACACCCGGGTGGCTCTTTAGGTATGGCTGATATTTTTACAGCTTTGTATTTTAAAATCTTAAAGCATAATCATGAGCTACCACATTGGACAGAGCGTGATCGTGTCATTTTGTCTAACGGCCATATTTGTCCTGTGCTTTACGCAACGCTTGCCGAACGTGGCTATTTCTCTCTACACTTATTAAAAAAATTCCGACAAATCAATAGTCCATTACAGGGTCATCCACATCAACACAGTCTAGCCGGCATCGAGAACTCCAGTGGACCATTAGGACAAGGCTTGTCGATTGCCTGTGGCTTGGCTCTGGGCGCAAAGTTAAACAAACAAAACTATCAGGTTTTTGCTCTTACTTCTGACGGTGAGCATAACGAAGGTCAGACTTGGGAAGCCATCATGCTCGCTAATAAATACAAGCTCAATAATTTAATAAACATTGTTGATGTCAACGGCATTCAAATAGATGGCTACACCAAAAACATCATGCCTTTAGGCGACTTAAAAGCTAAATACCAAAGCTTTGGCTGGCAAGTACTTACTTGCGATGGTCATAATATGAAAGACATTATTAATACTTTGACTAAAGCCAAGACTAGTAATAAACCAGTGGCAATCTTAGCCAAAACTATTTTGGGTAAAGGCGTATCTTTTATGGAAAATAATTTTGACTGGCACGGAAAAGCACCGAATCAGCAAGAGGCAGAAAAGGCTTTAATAGAATTGAAAAAGTATGTTTAATAAAGAAAACAAATCTACTCGCGATGCTTATGGAGAGGCAATATTCGCTTTGGCAAAAACCAATAAAAATATCGTCGTTGTCTCGGCTGATTTAGCCGAAAGCACTCGCGTCCAAAAGTTTGCCAAAAAATATCCTGAACGTTTTTTTGAAGTTGGCGTGGCTGAACAAAATATGTTAGGCGTGGCAGCTGGTTTGTCTTTGAGCGGAAAAACAGTTTTTGCTTCCTCGTTTGCCGTATTTTCTCCCGGACGTAACTGGGATCAGCTAAGAGTTTCTATCTGCTACTCTGAAAGCAATGTCAAAATAGTTTCTACTCACGCTGGCTTATCTGTCGGTGAAGATGGTGCTTCGCATCAAGCTTTAGAAGATATCGCTATCACTCGCGTGCTACCAAACTTGCTAGTCATCTCGCCGCTAGATTATGAAGAAACAAAAAAAGCAGTAATAGCTATCGCTAAAATTAAAAATCCAGTTTATCTAAGACTTCATCGCCAAACTTCACCGCAAATTACAGATAGCAAAACCCCTTTTCAAATCGGCAAAGCTAATATTTTACAAGCAGGAAAAAATTTGACTTTAGTTGGCTGTGGGCCAATTTTGCATGAAGCTATTAAGGCTGCTGAAAACCTAAAAAAACAAAATATCAGTGTAGAAATTATTAACTGCCACACTATCAAACCACTAGATAAAAATACTATCTTAAAATCTTTGCAAAAAACTAAAAAATTAATTACTTTAGAAGAGCACCAAATCGCCGGTGGCCTAGGATCAGCCATCTTAGAGCAAGTAGTAAGTAGCTATTCGGTGCCGGTGAAACTCATCGGTGTCCAAGATACTTTTGGTGAGTCTGGAAAACCAAGCGAACTCTGGCATAAATATAAAATAGATAGTCAATACATCGAACAAGAAATATTAAAAATAATAAAAAATCCCCGCTAGGGGATTTTTTATTGAGAAATGCTTAAATAAAAGGTTTTACTTTTTTGTACCAAATTTTTGACCATGCATCATGCCAAAACCCTTAGCTTCTGGCTTATTGGCCATGCGTTCTAAATGCTCATCCATTTGAGCTTGTGTAATAGTGCCAACAGCGACTAATTCACTCAAATGTGCTTTCATTTGTGTCTGCATTTTTTCCTGCATTTGCTCTTGAGTGATACCTTTACTCTCCGCGATTTGATCAAAGCGTTGACCAGAATCTATTGCGGTTTGTAATTCTTCTTGGGTCATGCCTAACATTTCGGCCTGATTTTTGAGCATTTGATCTTTGTCCATCTTGCCAAAGATGCCCTCACCACCGCGTCCTTGGTGGCATGGAGCTAAGCTTGGATCTGTAGTTTTGCTAGCAGTAGAAGTTTGTGCATAAACCAAACCTCCGGTTAACACACTAGCCAAAACTCCACCTAAAACTAAATAGCCTAATTCTTTCTTCATATTTTGTTTTTAAATTAATAATTAGCTTGCCAAATAAATAAGCGCTTATTTATCTTGGTCTAATTATTAATACAGCTATAAAAAAATATTATTTCATCATTGGCCTTAGTTTACCAAAACCCCGGTCAAATTGACGTGGCTGAAAAGGCATCACACCCCAAGCCTCTATCTGACCATCATCACTTGGCCCAGCGACTAATAATAAATCATCTAGCGCAAAAATATTACCTTGAGGAAATTTTGTCTTTGGTGATATGACGACAAACTGAATTTCACCCGTACGAGATTGGATCGCCCAAATAGTTTCTGTTTGTTCTTTTAGTTGACCAATGTGTAAATTAGCCGGCTCTTCAAAATTACGATACATGCCCCCTAAAACTGGCAAGTGTCTAGCTCTGGCTTGCTCTAGTAAACTATCATGCCAAGAAGTACGTGCGATGATAGTGCCA
Organism: Parcubacteria group bacterium GW2011_GWA2_36_10; assembly: GCA_000991205.1. Classification (GTDB taxonomy): domain Bacteria; phylum Patescibacteriota; class Patescibacteriia; order UBA1558; family GWA2-36-10; genus GWA2-36-10. The sequence continues at coordinate 15,866 of LBRC01000025.1, forward strand.
AAAATAAAAGTGAGTGCCAAAAATATCCCTAGAGAATATACTAATGGTCTGCGATATATAATCTGATATTTTTTAAAAATGAATTCTAGAAGAAAAATGAAAATTAAAGCTACAATCAAGAGCCACCAAGGAAAAGCAAAAAATAAAGACTGCCAACCTCTCAAACCAAAATGGCCAAAAAATAATAAATTATTACGGCTAATAAAAAATAAAATAAAACTAAACAAAAATAAAATTATCAATAAAAATACCAAGCCACCGGCCATCGATAAAATATTTTGTAAAATAAAATATTTTTTATCTCTAACTTCAGGCTTTTGTTGCTGAATTTTATCATGCAATTTTTCCCAAATTGAATCTTTGATTTCTTTAATATTCATAATTTTGTGCTTTCAAAATAATAGCCATTTTATCTTTGGCGCGCTTGATTTTCACTCCTACTGTCGAGACTGGGATTTGTAAAATATCGCCAATCTCTTGATAGCTCAATTCTTCTAAATAAAATAAAATTAAAGGCTCTCTGTACTTAGCATCAATCTCTGCTAAACATCTATCAATCGTCGCTTTGATTTGTTCGTCATTAATTATTTTATCAGTTTTATCTCGGGCTATCGGATGAGGAAACAAAGCATCAGGATCAAAAAATAAAAATGGTTGATGCTCTTGTTTTTTGATAGCATTGATAAAAGTATTGTGTGCGATACGATAAAGCCAAGGAGAAAATTTTAAATCTTTATCGAAACTATTTATATTTACATAAGCTTTTAAAAAAGTATCTTGTACTAAATCTTCAATGTCTATTTGATTACGCAAAAACTTTCGGCCATAACGAAACATTTTGGCTTCATATCTTTTGACCAATTCCTCATATGCTTGACCATCCCTCTTTTGCGTCAAAACAGCCAATTCTTCATCATTCAATTGTTCGTAGCTTGCTAGCATCTAGTATTAGTACAACACAGATTGGCTTTTATTTCAAATAGTTAGCCTTGCCAAAAGCCTTTTTTTCTGGTATTATCTTTCTGTTCATTAGGGGCATGTAGCTCAGCTGGTTAGAGCACTACACTGATAATGTAGGGGTCGGAGGTTCGAGTCCTCCCATGCCCACCATCAAAATACAATTATTATGGCAGTTTATTATTTTTATTTAGCACGCTGTAAAGATGATACTCTGTATGCTGGTTATTGTGCTAATATTAAAAATAGGGAATTGAAGCATAATAATGGCGAGGGTGCAAAATATACTAAATACAGAACGCCGATTAAAATAGTGTATTTTGAAGAATTTCAAACTCGTTCCGAAGCGATGCAGAGAGAAGCAGAAGTAAAAACTTGGAGTAAAATAAAAAAAGAAAATTTAATTATATAAGCCATGGTAGCTTCCCGAGACAAGCTCGGGACAAGCAGTGGTAAAATATTGTTAGGTAGGCCATGGTAGCTCAGTGGTAGAGCAGAGGACTGAAAATCCTTGTGTCGGCAGTTCAATTCTGCCCCGTGGCACCAGATTGTCGGGGTGTAGCGCAGTTGGCTAGCGCGCGTCGTTTGGGACGATGAGGTCGGAGGTTCGAGTCCTCTCACCCCGACCATTTTTTATAGCGGGTTTGCCCCGCAGTAGCGAAGCATAGGCGGGTGTCGTATAGTGGCTCATTATGTCAGCCTTCCAAGCTGAAGAGGGCGGTTCGATTCCGCTCACCCGCTCCAGAGCGCTCGGGAAGCCTGCCTGTCGGCAGACAGGCATCAGCGATCACGAGCGCAATATTATCAAGTCGTTCCGGAAAGTGAAACTTCTTTGAAACAGCAAATCCAAGTGCAACATCAAAAATCGCAAACACTATTAGTTTAGCGATTAACGTTTTTGGTATTTCTTGTGAGTGGCCTTTTTACTTTCCAAGAATCCTATACATTCCAGTGCCACAAACGGGGCATTTCCCCTTCATAGCCTTGCGTCCATTTTTCATTTTTACTTCTTTCGCGTCAGACATTTCTTTCTTTGCCTTACATTTTACGCAATACGCTTCCATGAGATTTTAGGTTAGGATTTATTGTTTATGGTCTTAATACAAACCATTATTATCCCAAAGGATTTCGATTTGTCTGAAGGCCGAATGTATGTCCTGCCTTTATCGGATATTTAGAGTGGGTTTGCATAATGGCTTAAAACATTTCTCCCAACATTAACAAGTCAATCCATCATCGATTCTGTAAATACTGATATATTGCGATAGCAATCTCGCTTCTTGTTAAATTCCGACTTGGATCAAGACTGGAAACTCTTTCAGGAAAAACAACTGGTGTTTTTCTGCGACTCCGGCATAGGGAGCGAACCAGTTGATTGTTTTTTGCAATGAATAACATTTTACGCGTCAATCCTTCGCTTGTTTAGGACCGTCCTCCAATTTCATTGTCGGACGGTCTGTACATATTTTTATCTTAAAAAAGCATCTACTTGTTCCGGCAAAACCGGTTCGCGATGTTTGAAGGTAGGAAGTTGATTCATTAAATTTGTGGCAAACACTTTTCTTAAAGCTAATAAACCTCCAATATCGGCGAAATCTTCGCCATGATAAGCGAGTGCATTCAATTTCACTCCTGCTTTGTTCAAAGCATCCTGCATAAATAATTGCCGTCTGATTCTCTGTAGAAATTCTCCACTCTCGTGTCCGTCGGCGAAAATACTACCTGGTACGCCAAGTTCACGTTTCTTAGCTATAACATAGGCTTGAGGTCCATCACCTAACGTGGCATCTGAGTCGATTTGGTGATGAGCGCAGCAGGCGGCGGTATCTTCAATAAGTGGGATCCTAGCTCGCACCTCGCTTTGTCCTACAAATATTGCAAAAGAATCAATAGGCCAGTCAAGAACGTGCTCAAGCCTGGTTCTATCAAGTTCTATAAGACCACGAATAATTAATTCAGTTCGAGCTATATTTCCGGATAGCGAACGAACTTCTCCATCATAACGAAACCATACATCACGAGGAAGCATTATCCTTTCTTTAATACCGGGAAGGACAACAAAACCGATGAGCAAAATCGCGAGAGTAATGCCTGCCAATACAGAAAGGGGCCGGATCAACGGCTTCAGGGAAAAGGAGAATTTTTTCCCCGGAGATTTGCTGAAAAAACCGATGCATGGCAGACCGCACATGAAAGAGATTATATTCGCGTGGAGTCTCATGTGAATCCCCGCTTTGCCTTCGGCGAAAACTTTTTCGTAGTTTGTGAAATCGACTTCGGTAATTTCGACATCAATTTGTTTTGCGATTTGCTCCGCGATTTCTCTGTCCCCCCCGCTTTTATCAAAAACCAACAGATTTATTGGCATTTTTACAGACTTCAAGAATTCTATCAGCTTGCTTATGAATTTCTCGTCAACTCCTTTCCATTTCCTCAAAGCGATCAGCAGTTTTTCGCCATGCGACTTCGGCATTTCAAGTTCGAAAACCGGATCTCTTTCCACTTTGATTTCTTTTTTGATGCCTAGTGATTCTAAGATTTTTTTGGAATTTTTGTCGCGCACACTTATTTCAGAAAATTTGTTAAACAAGAATTTTATTAAAAATCTGCTAATCGGATTTTTGATTGGGCCTATCCCCTGCCTGAAACAAATTATTTTTTTCTTCATCAAAATCGCCGGAAGAATTTGCATCGTCCAAATGAAAATCGCCTTCTTGTCTTCGTCGGTAAACAACGTCCCTCCACCAAAAATCACAAGATTGCTTTGCTTATATATTTTGAGCGTCTTGAAAAAGCAAAATTTCAGGAGTGAATGCAAGCCTGCTGGGAAAAAATATTCGGCCCTGATTCCATGTATTTTTTCAGTCTCACGCGGGTCTGCGGACAGTGCCGTGAAGTTGTAATTCCCATGTGCGAAAATTTTCAAAATCGCCTTTAAGACAAGTTCATCTCCGAAGTTTTTTGCGCCGTAATTTCCGATAATTAAAATCTTCATAAGTAAATTATATGTTGCTAAATTTTAAAATGCACCCTATTCTGCGATTAGAGGCTTTTGTACTTTAATAAAAACAAAAAAATGGCCGCAAAGAAAAAAACAAAAAAAGTTGCTAAGAAAGCAAAGAAGACAGTAAAGAAAGTTAAGAAGGTTTCGAAGAAGAAAGGTTGCAAGAAATGCAAATAGTTTGCATTTCCTCTTTTAGCAAAGCCGGGTAAGATGTTTTTCTTCCCGGTTTTTTGTTACCATATACTCATGAAAACAATTGCGATAATTGGAGCGGGGGCGGCGGGCATGATGGCTTGCGCGACAATTTGCGAGAGCGACCTCCACGGTAATATTTTTTTGATAGATAAAAATTCCGATATTGGTCAGAAAGTTTTATTAACGGGTGGAGGAAGGTGCAATTTGACCACAGGATTAACTGACATAAAAGAGATTTTGAAAAGATATCCGCGAGGCGCGAAATTTCTTAAATATGCAATGTATGAATTTTCTCCTGAAAAAGCCAGAAAATGGTTCCTAGATCACAAGCTCCGCACAAAAGTTGAAGATGACATGAGGGTTTTCCCAGCATCTGACAAAAGTATGGATGTTATTTCGGTTTTTATGAAAATTTTCGATAAACACAAAGTTAAAATGCTTATGTCGAATGAAGTGCTGAGTGTGAAAAAAGTACGCGATGGTTTTGAACTCGACCTGCAAGATCGCAAATTGCTTACTGTGAATAAAATGATTTTGGCCGCTGGAGGAGGATCTTATGAAATCGCGCAATCTTTCGGTCACACAATAACGAAATTGGTACCGAGTTTGAGCGCTTTGAAACTCGCCGATCCTATGGATTTGGCTGGAGTAACGGTTAAGAAAGCCGGATTGAGGTTGCGTTACGGCACGGATAAATATGAATATGAAGGACCTTTTGTTTTTACTCACTCGGGAATCAGCGGGCCTGCCATATTCGCTTTATCGGCTTTGGCCGCTTATGCGGATTTTGATGATAAAAATCCTGCTAAGTTGTTTATCGATTTTGCACCGGATCTAAGCCGAGAAGATGTTTTACAAGATATTAAAAATGAAATCTCTTCAAGCCCAAAGAAAGATTTCGCAAATACGTTGGCGAAATTCGTTCCCAAATCGAAAAATGGGGCCTCACCCA
>LBRC01000026.1 GCA_000991205.1 Parcubacteria group bacterium GW2011_GWA2_36_10
TTTTTGTCAAGTTTAAAAACGACCCGACGGGTAACCCGTCGGGTTAAAATAAGTCGTTTATTTAGTTTTTGGCTAATGTTAGGTAAATTTTTAAATCAACCCGTCGGGTTAACTGAGCGAAGTCGAATGGGCGGGAGTTTTAATAGCTATTCAATGACTATATGATCTTTAAACTTCGGTACTTTATTGACCCAAAATGGGAAGAATTTAACTTCAGTTTTATCGACTTGGAATTGGCTTAAATAATCATTTACTTCTTTTTCGGTTAAGCCAATTAATTTATCTTTATTGATTTCCAAAATATCTTGTTTGACGCTGACTTTAGCTTTGAAATTAGTCTCGATAATCGCTTGCTTGGTATTTAAGTCAACTTCGGTCACTTTATAGCTAAAGTCAGGCAAGATTTCTAATAATTTACTATTGCTAGATAATTCGGCTTGGTATTTAGCATGACTGGCTTTTTTTAAGTCTTCAGGTGAAAATATTAAAGCTGTCAAAGTAACCTTTTGTTTGATAGTTGTCTGCGGAGTTTTTTCACCTAGAGCAGAGCTAGAAATAGTTTCAAACTTAGCGAAAATATGATCAGCGCTGATTTTTAAATTATCAGCTAAAGCAAAATTTATATCTTCTAAAAATTTATTTTTTACATCAGCTTGTAATTTGTCTTGAGCATTTTTTAAACTATTGTCTGTCACCTGATAAATAGGCGTGCCAGTCAAGCTAAAGCCTTCACTTTGACCATAAATTTGTTCTTGTAAAGTTGGGAATAAGCCAGGGATCATCATTTTACCAGCTGGTGCTACAAAATTTTCACCTTCAAGGTCTGCTTCCGCCCAAGCTCTTATTTCAGCATTTTTAGGGACGATCACTTTTTCGCTAAGGCGATAAAGTTTATTGTCTGAACTTAATAGGCGAGTGGTAGCGACTAAAGTTTGGTCTTTAGTGCTTTGGTTTATTAATTTTACAAAACCGCCAGCCTTAGTAGCTGTAGAAGTGGTCATCTCGCTGTCTATGCTCACTTCGCTCTCGATCTCTTGAGTCAAAATCTTACCAAAGATTTGATTGGTAGCGAGAGCCTGGCTATTTTCTGGTATCATTTCGATCAAAGTCTTGTAATCTTGCTCTTGGATTTGACCATAGATTTTGATCGTGGCTTTGGAAGCAGCAAAATGAAAAATCACAAAAATAGCTAAAACAGTTAAAATCAGAAAAAAACCAACCATTTTGCTAAAAAATCGATTTCTAGTTTGATAATTGCTCATATTATGTCTTTAATAGCTTTATTATAACTTATTAAATTTCTAATGTCCAAGTGTTTTGGCCTAAAAAATTTTCGATTTCTGTCCGTACATCAGTGGCTGGTAAGATTTTGATATCGGTTTTTAGCTTGCGACTATGACCATTATTGATGATCAAATAGACAGGAGTTTGACCAGGATATTTTTGTAAAATATCTTTTAAGTTTTGCATTTTATCTTTATCAAAGCCAATGGGCAAATTCAGCCAGACTTTGTTTTGGGCAAAATTTTTAGCTTTTAAAGTTTCTAATTTTTCTTTTTCTAAAATTCTGCCATTTTCTACTAAAATTTTTGCTTGGCCGTCTTTGTCTGATACTTTACCACTAACGATTAACAGATTTTCATCTTGCCATAAGGCTGGATTAGCGCTCAAAGTTTTGGGGAAAACTAAGAGCTCGGTGCTATCAGTCGAGTCTTCTAAAGTGACGAAAAGCATAGCTTTGCCACCTTGGGTGGTAATTTTTTGGATATTAGTGATGATGCCGGCTACTTGGATAGTTTCACCGGTATGACTTTTGATTTTTTTCAGTGGCGTCACCTGATCTTTTAGTAAAGCTAAATATTCCTTAAAAGGATGATTACTTAAATATAAACCGAGTAATTCTTTTTCCCAGGATAATTTTTTTTCAATCGGCACATCAGAATATTCTTCTAGTTTCAAAGAAAAAACTGGCGAGCTTAAAGGCAAGCCAAAAAATAAATTACTTTGTCCAGATTTCGCTTCATTTTGTAATTTTTTATTATACTCTAATAATGTCTCTAAATTTCCTAGCGCTTTTCCGCGTGTCAAAAAGCAATCTAGTGCTCCAGCTCGGATCATACTTTCTAAAGATTTGCGATTTAAATCTTTATCTTTGATGCGATTTAAAAAATCTTCTAAAGATTTAAAATTGCCCTTGGCTTTTCTTTCTTCCCAAATATTTTCGGCGATATGGTGACCGACGTTTTTGATCGCATTGAGACCAAAGCGAATTTTATTATCTTGGCCATCATTGATTACACCAAAAGTCGGGAAGCTTTCATTGATATCTGGCTGAGCAACTGTGAGACCCATTTTTCGACATTCGTTTATTTCGATCGTCACGCGGTCAATATTATTTTGATCAGAGGTAAGCAAGGCGGCCATAAAGGCGGCGGGATAATTTTTTTCAATACCATTTTTAATCATACCTTTGACCATAGTTTCTTCTTGCTGATCCAAAAGTTCTTTGATTTTTTTACCGACCGCTTTACGCAAAACATCCGCTTGGCCATAAGTAAAGCCAGCTAGGTCTCTCGCTATATTCATGATTTGCTCCTGATAGATAGCGATGCCGTAAGTATGTCTTAAAATTGGCTCCAGGCTAGGATGTAGATATTCCACAGTTTTTTCACCATTTTTTCCCGCGATAAAGTCAGGGATGAATTCCATTGGACCGGGACGATACAAAGCCACCATAGCGATGATGTCTTCTAGAACAGTTGGTTTTAGACTTTTTAAATAGCGCTTCATGCCACCAGACTCAAGCTGAAAGACACCGGTGGTATCGCCTAATTGTAATAATTTAAAAGTTTTAGTATCATCTAGTGGGATGGTATCTAAATCTAGTTTGATATTTTTAGTTTTAGCAATAATTTTTAGCGTTTGTTCAATGACGGTCAAGTTTTTCAAACCCAAAAAGTCCATTTTTAATAAACCTAGATCTTCGACTGGATGCAAAGAGTATTGGAGCTGTGGCGGGCCAGACCTTCGACTTTAGCGGCCATATCCATGAGCCTTTGGGCTTCTGGATCTTCTTGATAAAGTTTTTTGAGTTCATCAACAGTTTCCAGGGCTTCTTTAAGCGAAGTGAACATGGGGATCATTTTGGCCACTTGATCACAATAGCTATAGCTATAGCCTAAAACTCGACCCACATCACGCACGGCTGCTCGAGCAGCCATAGTTCCAAAAGTTATGATCTGCGCTACATGATCTTTGCCGTATTTATTTTCGACATAGCGGATGACTTCTTCACGTCTAGTATCAGCAAAATCAAGATCGATATCAGGCATGGAAATACGCTCTGGATTTAAAAAGCGCTCAAATAATAAATCATATTTGAGTGGGTCAATATTAGTAATACCAGTTAAATAAGCAACTAAAGAACCCGCAGCCGAGCCACGACCAGGACCGACCACGATTTTGTTATTTTTTGACCAATTGACAAAATCTTGCACAATCAAAAAATAAGCCGCATAACCAGTTTTGATGATAATATCTAATTCATAATCTAAACGAGTTTTGATTTCAGTGGGAATAGAGTCTGGGTCATAGCCAAAACGAGTTTTGACACCTAATAAACACAATCTTTTTAATTCATCATCAGTGGTGACGCCTTCAGGCAAATCATAGTAAGGCAATTGAATAACACCTAATTCTATTTTGACATTACAACGCTCGGCAATTTTTGCCGTGTTATCGATGGCTACTTGTCCGTCTGGGAATGCTTGCAAAACATCTGTCTCTGAAAGCATAGACAGATTTTCGCCTAGATAAGTCATCCGGTCACGATCTGCTTGTTTGTGCTTGGTTTGGATACAAAGCAAAATATCTTGGGCTTGATCATCTTCAGCTTTGATATAATGGATGTCATTGGTGATTACTAGAGGTAAATTATAACTTTCGGCTAATTTTTTTAAACCAAGATTTACAAGTGCTTGTTCAGGATAATTTCTGGCTTGTAATTCTAAAAATAAATTATTTGCTCCAAAAATATCTAATAAAATTTTAAGATTAATTTCCGCTTGTTTATTTTGTTTAGCTTTTAAGTGACGAGCCAATGGGCCATTTAGACAAGCAGTCAACGCTATCAAGCCTTCGCTGTGTTTTTTTAAAGTTTCCCAGTCCATTCTAGGCTTATAATAAAAGCCTTGTAAATTTGCGATGGAAGTAAGTTTGAGTAAATTTTTGTAGCCAGCGTCTGTTTCAGCCAATAAAATCAAATGGTAGGGTTTTTCTTTGTTATTTTTTTCGCTTAATTTACCAGTAGCAACATAAGCTTCCACGCCGATGATCGGTTTGATGCCAGCTTTGTGACATTTTTGGTAAAATTCAATTGCACCTGACATCACCCCGTGATCAGTCAAAGCTAAAGCTGTAGCACCATTAGCTACCGCGCCGTTTACCAGATGATCGATAGTGGCTAGTCCATCTAATAAACTATAATGAGAGTGAGTGTGAAGGTGGATAAACATAAGCTGAAGAAAACAAAAAGCCCGGCCAAAGAATTTGCGTATTTATTTGTGGGCTTTTTTATTTTTATTTTTTATAAATCTTTTTTCGCCGTAGGCGAATCCGCCTCTGGCGGATTAGCGCTTGGTTTTATTAGCGGTGGATCTATTTTTAGCGGCAGACTGACGTTCTTTGACAAAGTCAAAAATTTGTTCTCCACCTTTAGCAATCAAAGCGAGGTAAGTACCGATATTGGAGGCCTTATCTTTTAGCTTGTCTATCAGTTGGCGTATGGATTCAGCTGCTTGTTGTACCATAGACATGGCTCGATTAATATTTTGCAAAGTTTTGCCAACTTGATACAAAACCCAGGATAGCCAAATAGCAATCAAAAAAAATGATACCCCTAGCAAAATGTTTAAGACGTCTTTTGATGTTTCTAACATTTTATTTTTATTTTAATTTATTTTCTCCACTTGTATTATAGCATGATAAGGCTTTTGTGAAAATAAGCAATTTAAGCTATAATAAAGCTAATAAATAGTATGATTAAAAATGAAGAAAATTTTACTGATTTAAGCAATCAGGATTTAGAGCGTGGTTATTGGTGGTTGCAACATAAAGAATTGATTAATAAAATCTTCTTGGTTTTTTTAATTTTAAGTTTATTAAGTTTATACATTTGGTTGGCCTTTGCTTATCTGAGATATTGGCAGAGTGGTAGCTGGGAGACTTATGCCCAGCAATTAGATAGCCAGCAGTTTAATTGGGCGCAATATCATCAGGAGCGAGTAGCTAAAGCTTTAAAAATTAGCAGTGCGCAGGCCCTAGCCACCAACGGTTCACTCTATAATCTAGTGGCCGCGGTGGAAAATCCAAACACTGATTGGTTAGCTACTAAATTGACTTATCGTTTTGTGGTCAATGGTCAGGCACAAGCCAATAAAGAAACTTTTGTGTTGCCGGTCAGTAATAAATTTTTACTACAGCTAGCTTATCAGGCTAAAACTAGTATTCAATCTGTGCAAATAGAGATCTTAGAGACTACTTGGCAAAGAGTGGGCGAGACAGATTTTAATGTCTTTACTTTAAATGATCCTCAATATTTAGGACCAAATATCCAGGTAGTTGAGGATAAAAAAATTGATTTACCAGCCCGCGTTGTGTGGCAGGCGACTAATGATTCTTTGTTTGATTTTTGGCAAGTGCCGTGGCAAGTAGCGGTGTATAATCAAGACCGTCTAGTGGGAGTCAGTGAATTGTTAGTTGAAGATTTTAAATCTTTAGAAACTAAAGATTTGGAAGTAGTTTGGCTCTATGATTTACCACGCATCACCAAAGTGCTAGTCACACCGCAGCTCAATATAAAAGACAAAAATAACATTAAAAATCAAAATAAAGATAATAAAACCATAGAAGATAGGGTAAATTTATGAGAGATTTAGCCACCTTACGTCGTTTAGATTGGCTTTTATTTTTAGCGATTTTATTTTTACTGTTTATCAGTGCTAGTATTTTGTATAGTTTAAATTTAAATATCACGGATAGCGATTTTCTTACTTTTAAAAAACAAATCTTTTTTGCTTTATCAGGCCTCGGTTTGTTTTTTTTGTTTGCCAATATAAATTATAGCTTTTGGTCAACTTATGCCAAAGTAATTTATATTTTTTTTACTGGCGTGCTAGTCTCGGTTTTATTTTTAGGCTCGCAGATCAAAGGTACGACTGGTTGGTTGCGTCTTGGCCCTTTAAGCCTACAGCCAGTGGAGTTTGCTAAAATCGCTTTGGTATTTTTTTTAGCGCGTTATTTTTCGACTTATGCCAATGAGTTTAAAATGTTTCGCCATATTTTTTGGTCAGGCTTGGCTACTTTATTTTTTGTCGGCTTGATTATGTTACAGCCGGACCTAGGCTCCTCGCTAGTTTTGCTTGGTACTTGGGCAGTGATGTTGTTATTTACTGGTATTACTAAAAAACATTTTTTGATTTTATTGAGTATTTTTTTAGTGACGGTAGTTGGCGCTTGGCTCTTTGTCTTAAAAGATTATCAGCAAGATAGAATTTTGACTTTTCTTAACCCAAGTCTAGATCCATCTGGCGCAGGCTATAATGTCATCCAATCGATGGTGGCAGTTGGCTCGGGACAGTTTTTTGGTAGAGGACTGGCTTTGGGTTCACAAAGTAGTTTAAACTTTTTGCCAGAGCCAGGTACGGATTTTATCTTTGCTGTCATTGCTGAAGAACTGGGTTTGGTGGGAGTAGCTTTTGTTTTGGCTTTATTTGGTTTTATTTTTTACCGTTTGATTTTGATCATGCGGCGTAGTCAAGATAATTTTGCTGCTTATTTGATTTTAGGATTTTTAGGCATGCTTTTGGTGCAAATGTTTATCAATATCGGGATGAATATGGGTATTTCCCCAGTGACTGGTATTCCTTTGCCTTTACTTTCGGCTGGTGGTAGCAGCTTATGGGCAGTGATGATTGCCTTGGGAATAGCCGAGAATATTAAAGTCCGGTCTAGTTGAAATTATTTTCACCCCTCCCGTCCTCCCTTCGTAAGGGGAGGAGTTTTTATTATAAAGACATTTTTAAATCAAATATCTCCCCCTTACGCCGTGTCCGCCTTTGGCGGGAAGGGGGAGAAAAAGAGGGGGTTATTTTTCTTTTACCCTGAGTTTATCTCGGGGCTAACATTAGCTAAAATACAGCACAACCCGACCCCGCGACGCGGGGTCGGGTGCGTTAAACTTGATGGATTAGTAAAAACATGCTATATTAAATAATCGATTTTTTGACAAACGCAAAAAAACAGCACATTTCACATGGAGGTGTATCATGTCATTGTCCCTGAATCAAGGTACAAGTCCCGATGGACTTCGCGCCAAGACGCATGGTTTTAAAAACGAACATGGGCAGAACGTCCTCACGTTGGGTGAGTATGAAATCACCTTTGAGGATTTTCTGGCGTTGGCACATTATGTGTTGACCAACACCAATCTGGAGCCAGATGATATTCGTCTGCATTTTGTTGAGTGCGTGCGCTCAGCGCAGGTGACGGAAGGCTACAGAGAGGAGATTGGCGGTCATGTTCAAGACACCAAGCGTCTGAGTATTGATATGCCACAGTTGCCTCCCCATCCGTAGCATTTGTCCGCAAGGCGATTCAATCGAGCCCCAGTCTATCCAGACACGGGGCTCTTCATTTTTTCAAAAAACTACTATATTTTCCTATATTTTGTTATAATGATTAGGCTATATTGACTTTAGTTTTTATTTATGCTTAAATATAGCCACTTCATTATAGAATAAAATATTAAAATTTATGTCCGAATTTTCACTAAAAGCCATTACTCGTAAAAACGAGAGCCATAGTCAATTAGCTGACTTAAGAGTAGCTTCTCAAGTGCCTGGTGTTATTTATGGTAACAATTTCGAAAACCAAAATGTCGCCGTTGATTACAACGAGCTTTTAAAGGTTTTAATTAAAGCCGGTACTAGTCATTTGATTATTCTAGATATCGATGGTAAAGAAATCAGGGTTTTAGCCAGACATTGGCAACAAGATCCAGTGACTGATCGTTTGACCCACATTGATTTTTGGGCCATTGACGAGAAATCACCAGTCACCACGACCGTGCCTTTGACTTTTGTTGGTGTTTCTAAGGCCGTCAAAGAACAAGGTGGTAAATTAAATATCAAAAATGACAAAGTCAAAGTCAAGTGTTTACCAAAAGATTTACCAAGTGCTTTAGAAATTGATTTAGCCTTATTGGATGAAATGGGTAAAACTATTTTGGTTAAAGATATACCAGTTGCTAAAGATGTAAAAATCTTAACTAACGCCACTGATCCAGTGGTCTCTGTGTCTGTGCCAAAGAAAATGCGTGGTCCTGAAACTACTGTGGCCGCCACTGTTGCTCCAACTGAAGCAGCTGTTCCAGCTGCGGCTGAAAAGAAAGCTCCTGAAAAAAAGAAAGCCAAAAAATAAATTCGCTTTCGTAGCTTTTTAAAATTCACCCCGTTAGATAAAGTATATTTGACGTGGTGAAGTAAATAATACACATATTTCTAACGGGGTAAAAACAAAAAAATTAAATAAAGAAATTTTTTTAATAGCGGCCTTTTTTTTGGTCGTTATTTTGTTGATTTTATTGTTAGCCAAATATTTTTGGCCAAAAAAAGATATTAGCCAAAATATTGAGCCAGTGAAAGTGGAGGAGACTTTATACTCGCATATTTTAAACGGCCAGCTTTTAGCAGAGCAAAAAGCTACTAATGATTTTTTTGCTTTTAGCGTCATGATAGATAATTCTTATGATATAGAGTCTCAAGCGGGCTTGAATCAAGCGAGTGTCGTCTATGAAGCTTTGGCGGAAAGTAATATTACTCGTTTGTTAGCAGTTTTTAGTAGTGATACTAAAGTAGAAAAAATCGGCCCGGTGCGTTCAGCTCGAGGATATTTTTTAGATTTAGCTCAAGAGTATAGTGGCGTGTTTACTCATGTTGGTGGTAGTCCACAAGCCTTAGTCAGAATAGCTAGTTATAATTTTTTTAATTTAGATGAGATGAGTGCTAATGGCGATTATTTTTGGCGCGATGAAGAATATAATGAGCCGCACAATGTTTTTATTAGTGGGGAAAATATTTTAACTTACGCTCAAAAAAAAGAAGTGCCAAATTTAAAAACAGATTTTCAAGCTTGGAATTTTGTCAAAGCTTCGGTTTTTGGGACCGCTAAAGCACAAATTACCGTAGATTTTTCTAGTGAACATTATCAAGTAGACTGGCACCATGATTATGATGCCAATGTTTATCAGCGTTGGCAAGATGGTGTGAAAAAATTGACTGATCAAAATGCTACTGTGCGAGCCACCAATGTCATCGTTCAAGTCGCTAAGCATTCTTTGATAGACCGCGAGCGTCGGGCGATTGATTTAAAGAGTGGTGGCAAAGTTTTAGTGTTTAATAAAATTGGCGTCCAAGAAGGTGAGTGGAGGTTTATCAATGGTCGGACGCAGTTTTTTGACGCTAATAACAAGCCTTTGGAGCTCTTAGCTGGCACGACTTGGGTGGAGATAGTCGATGATATTAGTCAAGTGAAATTCTAACGACGCGGTCAAGATTATTTATATCTGGTAAAATATCTATTTGGCTTTCAGGTAGATATTTTTTGCTTAAAATTTTGATAGCTTCATTTTGCCCAGGGTCAATTTCTAGTAAAATCAAATATTTTTCAGCTAAATAATTTTTTACTTGTTGTAAAAATTTTTCATAATGTTTTAAGCCATTGTTTTGACTAAACAAAGCAGATTTTGGTTCGTGGCTAATACTTGGCTCGCGCATTTGTTCTTTATTTAAATAAGGCAAATTGGCTAAAATTAAAGCAAATTTTTGCTCGGGTATTTTTTTAAATAAATTACTCAAATAAAAAGTGATTTTGACTTGATGCTTTCTCGCATTAAGTCGAGCTACTTTTAAAGCATTTTTCTTAACATCACTGGCAAAAAATTCGCCGCAAGTTGTCTTGGCTAAACTAATGATTAAGCAGCCAGAACCAGTGCCCATATCTAAAACTTTATTATTAAGTGCGGAAGAATTTAAATATTTTTGAGCTTCTTCGACTAAGAGTTCGCTATCAGGACGGGGGATAAGTGTGTGTTTGTTGACGACAAAATTTAAACCAAAAAAATCTTTATTTTTTCGTAAATAAGCTAAAGGCCAATTTTGTAGACGTAAAGCTAGTAGTTTAGCAAATTTTTTTTGTGTGCCTAAACTGATTTTTTTATCAGGATTTTTATAGAGATACTCTAAGTTTTTATGCAAAGCCACACTTAAAACACTATCGACTTCAGTAGAAGCGATAATATTTTGGCTATAAGTATTTTGTTGGAGTTCTTTTAAAGTCATGCTTGACGTTCGGCTATTTGTAAAGCCTTGATGATTGGCAGCAGTTCACCTTCCATGATCTGGCTCAAATTATGCACCGTGAGTTTGATACGATGATCAGTTAGTCTATCTTGAGGAAAATTATAAGTTCTGATTTTTTCGCTTCTATCACCTGAACCAATTTGGCTTTTGCGAGCAGCACTTTCGACAGCTTGTTTTTTGGCTTCTAATTCCGCTAAAATACGGGAGCGTAAAATCTGCATGGCTTTTAAGCGATTTTGAGTTTGAGATTTTTCATCTTGGCAGCTGAC
>LBRC01000027.1 GCA_000991205.1 Parcubacteria group bacterium GW2011_GWA2_36_10
CTAGAAACAGTTTTGGCTATTTCTTGCGTAGCCCAAAAATCAGGAGCTGACATTTGCTGTTTTAAATCTATCAATTCCTGCTCTTTTTCTGGCCAAGCCAAAGCATTAATAGCTTGCTCCACTTTTTGAAGTAACTCACTAATTTGTAATTTTAATTCTTCCACTGAATTTAAAAAAATTAATTACACATTCTTTCTACTAGACTTTGTCTAGCGCTTGGATCACACAAAACTTTACTGATATCAGTAGCAGAAAAACTATTTTTCTGACTAATATCAGTCGCGTCAAGATTAGATGTCAAGTTTAAGCCACTCAAAGCATTACCCATCAAAGCACTGTATTGTTTAAGATAAGGAGATAAATAAAACAAGCCAATAAGTATTGGCCCCACGATTAAAATTAGTTTTAAATAACCCGCTATCTCTTGTAAAATAAGTTTTTTTCTGATCTTTAAGACCGTAGTTTCAATTTTAGCGATACTAGCTTGATTTTGTAAAATTACTTGTTCTAATTGTTCTTGCGTCATATAAAAGCTTTAATATTTATTTGCCTTTATTATAGCAAAAAATCCGCTCAATGACGATGTTTTTTGTGTAATCTTAAAAAATCCAAATGTAAACGATGTAAAAGTGATTTTTTTCTTTGATAATAATAAAAAATACTAATAATTACCAAGAAAAGAAGCAAAATTGGGAAAAAAATAAACAAAACTAATTTTGTTTTAGTTGGCGTAACACTGACACTTAATGGCACTTTGATACCAGAGGCGGCCTTAAAACTTGCCGCTGACAAGGCGTTGGCTACCACACTTAAATTTGTTTGGTAAATTTGAGATTTATGAACAGAAAAATTAAAATCAATCTTTACTTTAGTTTTTGCCTCGGGCATGAGCGCAAACTCTGCGTCATGAATAATAATCTCTTTGATCCAATTATCTGGTGAAATTTTGACTAAAATCGGTTCACTAGAAATATTAGTAATTATTAATTCTGCTGATTTAATTCTTGGATAAACTACTTCTATTTTAGCTGGACTTAAAGTCAGTCCTACTGCTTGCGCGTGGGGGATAAATAAAAAGAAAAAAATTAAGCTAAAAATAAATTTTTTCATTATATTTTAAAGAGCACTAGCCCAAAAAATTAATTGCCCTTGATGTTGACCAAAAGAAGCTGTACTAGGTACACTCAAACGTACGTTTAAATTAGCATTTTGTCCAATATTTAAATTTTGTCCAAAGTCTGTCCAAATCTGATTATTTAAAGTAGTGTTTTGTGTCAAAACACTATCGCCTAAAATATTGGCCTCTAAAGCAATATTGACATTACCAGAATTAGTGACTTGCAAAATAGTTTCACCGATTTGGCACCGTAGTTTAAATAAATTTTATTACTACGAATAAATGCTTCACTGCCATTAAAATAAACTGGGTAAGTGCCAGCTTGCGTCAAAGCTACGCTAAACAAACCTTGAGCATTAGTGACATAATTTTGTCCATTGACATTCACTGTGGCTTGAGCTAAATCCTGCCAAATTTGATCATAATACTGTAAATGTCCGCTCAAGTGTCCAGTATTATCTACACTAGCCTCTACTTTACTTGGCTGAATACTAAATTGACCGTAAGCCCATAAAACCTCATCTTGGGCCTGTATTTGCGCCTGGTCAGCACTTTGAGTACCGGGTTGCCAATTAAGCCAATATTGCCAACCATTTAAACCTTGTCCACTAAAGCCAGCGATCTCCGATAAATAAGGTCCATATTCTGTATCAGTAATTTGATAAGTAAAATTACAAATAATACTGGCTTCAACTACTAAAGCTAAAACATTGCTAGCTGTCAAATGCTCGGCTAAACAAATAGTATTAGTTGGCCCCTCTATTCTTAGGCTAATATCTTGGTTATTGCCATTATTATTTTCGGCTGGAATAGTGACGCGATTGACGGGATAACTTTTATCTAAAATAGCCAGCAAAGCATAAGCCGTCACCATGCTGGAGCCTTGAGTGTCACTAGGTAACCACAAAAAAGAGCCATCAGTTTGCTGCAAGCTATTTAAAAAACTTAAAGGCGTGTTTTCTCCCTGACTCCAGGTGCTTTGATCAATCTCTAATTTATTTAAAGCCGCTAGCACCCAAGCAGTCGAAGCACCATCAGAGGAAGCAGTGGCATCATAAGCAAAACCGCCATCATTTTTTTGGGCAGTATGTAAATAGTTTAAAGCATTAACAATTACTTGATCTTGATTAGAAATATCTGTTTCTTTTAAAGCCATCAAAGCAGCCGCTGTATCATTACTATCCGAAGCACCTGTCGTTGCCCAAGACCAACCACCGTCAGCATTCTGGTGGCTAATGATAAAATCTTTCACGCTACTAAAATCTCCGGCTTTATTGACAGCGCCCGCGGCTAATAATCCCCAAAAATCATCATTGAGCTGGCTGGCGTCACCGAACTGACCATTATTTACGTGGCTATTTAGTGTAGCGAATAAAGTACGCATGCTCGCATAATCTTGGCTATTCACAGCACTTAAAGTCAATAAATATTTAGCTACTTTCAGCAAATCCTGCTCTTGAGCATTAAGATAGTTAATATTTAAATCATTGATATTGGCTGCTGCCAAACTTTGAGTGATCCACGGATTTTGAATTTGTGCTTGTAAATATTGAATCGCGCTATTATTATCTGCCCATGACAAAAATGGTGAAAGTAATAAAACGCTTAATAAAAATATAGCAAAGATTTTTTTCATAAAAATTTAATCAATAAATTTAAAAATAATTTTCGAGCAGAACCCCGCGAAGCGGGGTTCTGCTCTGTATTTCTTCAACGCAATGATTCTGGAGCTATACGAAGTCGCGGATCATAATCGAAAACAATTTGATTGTCTCGACGAATCTGCAAACGCTGCCGACTTGCATCAAAAATCGTGCTGTCAACTGAATGAGAAATCCAAACACCGTCTATGTAAATCAACAAATTTCCCAACTGACCACTGATACCAGACAATAAACGACCAGAGCCAAAACCCCAGTCAATATTCTCGTCATAGATAGGAGAAAACGCTACTAAAAAATCTGCTAAATTCCGCTGACGTGCTGTGGCTGGATTGATGTGGAACAAAAAAGACAATAGGCCAAAGCCTAGCGCTGGAAAAAACTCGCGACGATTCATGATGAACCTCTCTATGTTTGCGTTGTTGTTGGCAAAGAACAAAAAATCTCCTGTTTTACAGGAGACAACGAGTAAGTCTATTATCGACTTCAGATAACAAGCTCACTCCTTTTCTCCTTAGGAAAAAGAATAAACAACATCAGGTATCTGACTCTCCACCAAAAAGGCGGATTACAGTAGCTAGGACTGCGGAGGTTTTGCACCTCACTTCCCTGATTAAATTGTAAAAGATATAAATTTGCTTAAAGCATATTTCAGCTTTCAAACTTTAGCATAAGATTTAGGCCTTGGCAAGCTAAGTCACCTTATGTCCATACGATCCAAAATTTTAAACCCGTCCATGACAGACTCGCATAGAAAATCTTCCAGCTGGCTCTGATCATCTTTAGTTTGAGCCTTATAAAGATATGCATAGTAAAGCTGTTTTTGTTCCTGGCGAATGATAGCCGGGGCGAAATTTGAGCTAAGTAACATCGCGTTCATAAGCAAACGACCAATGCGACCGTTACCGTCTCCGAATGGGTGTATTTGTTCAAACTTGCTATGAACACTGGCAGACAAAGCAATAATATCTTTAGTTTTTGAAACTATGTGAACCATAAGCTCTGGCATAAGCTTGGGAATGCTCATATAATTTGCAGTCGGCAAATTAACACCAATGATCCTGACTCCATGACTGCGATATACGCCAGCATCCGAGCGAACACCATTCATAAGGATGCTGTGAAGTTTCAAAACCAAGGCCTCGTCAATTTTTTCTTTTTTAGCAATATGATCAAATAAATAATTCAAAGCTGTTTGGTGGTTTTTTGCTTCCAGCTGTTCGGTCAGACTTTTATCTGGCAAAGCAGCATTGTCAAAAAGAATCGCGGCTGTATCGGGCTCGGTCAGAGTACTACCCTCAATGCTGTTGCTGTGATAAGTCAACTTCAAAATAAACTGATCACGAATGTCTGGATTAGCTAAAATCTCAGCTACAATATTTTTGTGCTTAGATGACTTTTGTTGTAATGCTTGTTTTTTGGCCATAAGTTCATCAGCCGGAATAATCTTTTGCCCAGTGACTTCCAAAAATAACTCATCGATGATAACCCGCATTTTGGGTCGTGGCACTGTTTTAGCTGTCCACCAACTATTAAAAGCAACAAAAGATACGCCGAACTTTTCGGCCAACTTGGTCTGAGTCAACCCCAGCATTTTTTTGATAATTTCCAATTTTTGACGAATCGTCATATTTATAGACTAATAATTACTATGCTGTCATAATACCAAACTTTATAAAGTTAGTCAAAATTACCATAACTTTATAAAGTTAATAAATACTTGACTTATACCTATAAACTCACTGATATGAAAATTAACACAAGAATTTAGCCTTGATAAGCTAATGTGGGCCAAATATTTTATCAACTAATTTAGCTTGCAATTCGTGTCCTCGGCAATGTTTAAGAATACCGTTATACGAGGCAAAATTTTTCTGCTCTACTAATTTAAACATTCGCTTTTTTGTTTTCGTCCGTAAAATAATATGCTGGGGAAATATTTTATAGCCAAGAAAATCAAGACCCTGTTGCCATTTTTGAATACTTACTTTCTGTGGATGCAAAGATAATTTTAACTCGTGTGCTAAAAATTCATCAAGTTTACACAAAATAGCTGCTAGCTCTGTCTGACTCCTACCCAACACCAAAAAATCATCGGCATAACGTACATAAAACTTAAGACTCAAATTTCTTTTGATAAAATAATCCAAATGGTTCAAATAAATATTAGCAAACAATTGTGAAGTGAGATTACCCAAAGGAATTCCCTTGCCAATTTCCTGATGGTAACTGCTAATAATATTTTCTAAAAGATTTAACAATTTTTGATCAGCTAGCTGCTTTTTGATTAAGCTCAACAATATTTCATGATCAATAGAATCAAAATATTTTTTAATATCACATTTTAAAATCCAAACTGTCTTGGTATTATTTTGCGATAAACGCCAAGCAAATTTTTTAAATCTTATAATCGCTTTGTGCGTCCCTTTACCAAAACGAGATGAATAAGAATCAAAAATAAAAATACGCTCAAAAACTGGCTCAATCACCCGCACAATGGCGTGGTGTAAAAGTCGATCACGGACACAGGCCTTGTGAATATGTCTTAATTTTGGATCACTAACGAAAAATGAGTTATAATGATCATGTTGATAATTTCCACTTTGTAAATCCGCTGCTAAGTAAAAAATATTATCCTCCAATTGAAGCATAAACTCTAAAACATCTTTCTTTTTTATTTTTCCTTTTTTAAATTCCTGCCAAGCAACAAATAAATTTTCTAAACTAATAATTTGATTAAAAAAATTAAATTTTTTACCCCTATGTCTACCCCCCCCCCAACCCAATTTTCAAGCCCCAATTATTCATAAAACTTATGCTTGTTATTTAACTTGGCATAAAATCGCCAAAACATTAGCCAAAATAGATAGATATAGCCTAGGAGCAAAATGTGACAACTTAATACTAGAATTTTTAATACTTTTATTCAAAGCCAAACAAAAAAATAATTATGAACGAGTTAATTTATTAAAAACTGCTAGCGATCAATTAGACTTACTCAAAATTTTTATCCGCCTTGCCAAAGATACTGGAGCGATTGATGAAAAAAATTATTTAACTCTACAAACTAACATTCAAGAAATTGGTAGGATGTTAGGTGGCTGGATCAAAGCAGAAACAAAGAATGATCGCTGAATAATAGACCTTCCGGGTTTTTTAAACCTGGAAGGTCTAGAATTAGATACGGCCAGAGGACGAAAGCCTAAGTTATCATTCCGATTGTCAGACGAATTATAGCTCACGTTGGACAAGCCACCATTGTCAGAGTTGCCACCATTCAAGCGCTTACCGCTTCTATTGCCTTGATCCATCTTTGGCAGGGGTGTTTCGATCCAAAATAAATGGATGGTCACACTTGTATAAAATGCGTGCGATCAGTACCTGGTCAAATGACTCGCACCAGACCAAGACAAGTCGTTTCTATTTTTTGGGGCGAACCGATATTTGTAAAAAACAAACCAGTTGCATTAGCCCCCCCCTGCTATAATAAATTTTCCACCTTTCGACTCTCCCTCGACAAGCTCGGGATCGCTCAAGGCCAAAGACCAAAAATCCAAAGATTCCAATTTTTAAGAGAAACGAACCAGAGGACGAAAGCCTAAGTAATCACACCGACCGCCAGACGAATCATAGCTCACGCGGGACAAGCCACCAGAGCCAGAGTCGCCACCACCCAAGCGCCTACCGCTTAAATCTTTGATTCCTTGATCTTCAAACCATTCCCAAGTATCTGTCTCGCCCCACTCGGGATAAAAAGCGTTACCAAGGATGTTAAATTCTATGGCTCGCAAATAGCTAAGTTGGGCTGGATCTATGGCTAAAACTTTAGCTAAGGCTATTTTTAATTCTGGTTTAGCTAGCTCATCAGCCGAAATATTAAATCTAGAGCCTGGTAGCTTATAATCTTCAATAACACCAGCTTGACGAAGCTTGGTAATCGCCGTAGCAAAAGGATCATCTTTATACATTTGTTCACCATTATCATAGGCTGGTTTAGGGCTAGCATCTACCAATACCCAGCCAGCTGTCAAGGTCTGACCGTTGGCTACTAAATTTCCTTTGGTAATTTGCTCATAAAACCAAGTCTCGGGCTTAGTTTTCCAGCCGGGATAGTTTTGACTTTTAGACATATCCATGGCTGGTAAATATCTTAGTTTAAAGCCCAAACTTTCCCAATGTGCTATTTTTTCTTTGGTAATTTCAGCTGGTATTGGTGGGATATCAATTACTTGACCAAAAAAAGCTTCTAAAGACTGTTTTTCAGTAGCTATGAGCTCGATCTCAAAACTAGTCTTGCTAGGCCTGGACTCAATGACATGGGGCTTATATGGCACGAAAATAGGATCTCCAGTTTTTTTGGCAAGGCCACGATACTGGACAAACTCACCGTCAGACTTGGCCTGAATTACTTGGCCGGGCGTCAGTTGCCTTGACCCTTCGGCGTATGGTGCTAGCCGATACTCGACTCGTTCACCTTCAGC
Source organism: Parcubacteria group bacterium GW2011_GWA2_36_10 (assembly GCA_000991205.1). Taxonomy (GTDB): domain Bacteria; phylum Patescibacteriota; class Patescibacteriia; order UBA1558; family GWA2-36-10; genus GWA2-36-10. The sequence continues at coordinate 7,260 of LBRC01000027.1, forward strand.
ATTGATCAAATAGCTCTCTGTCAAAACCGGCTCCTCGCTAACCAGCTCTTTATAATGCACACGCGGTGAGAACTTACCAAGCTCCACCGGCGTCAAGTTTTCAAACTGATGTTCAGCGATAGCTGCTTGCTCTATACCAGCTGGACTAACATCGATGCCAAAATGCCTAAAAAATTCTTTGACCAATACTCTATCTTCGACCGAGTAAGCTTGCTTGGAAAGAAACTCTTTGTCCAGCTTACTGATCACAAATGACTCTAAATTTTGTGAATAGCCTATAGTGCGATATTCTTTTAGCCAGTTCACTAGCGAGCCAATGTCAATAATAAGGTCTTTGACAAATTGCCCCTCACCCTTGACTTTCAAGACAGTTTCGCGATGAGAATATGATTTATTAATCTCATTAATTGCCCCAGCAAAACGCCAGAGAAAAGCTCCAGCCGGCATAGTGCGACCAGCGGCATCTACTTTTTCTTGACACAACTCACGAAGACGGACTGTGCGTTTTACTTCTTGTCCTGATTCGAAAACTGTCTCAAGCTCCTCTCGATCTTCAAACTGGGGTGCGACTTCACTAGTAGCTGCTCGTAAGCGACCATTATCATCCATCAAAGCAGAGAGCATCGCCTCATATAATTCAGGCTCTTCGTCGGTCTGTTTCAGATAATCTAAATCAACTTTAGCAAATTTGCGTAAAACTTCTGGCGGTATTTTGGTACGAGAGTATCGCTCTGAAGCAAGATTGACCATAGCGGTATAGAGAAAATGTGACCCAACAACAACATCTTCATTTGTGACCGGCATCTTAATGCGTTTACCAGGCGTCCAAGCAGCAATACGTGCTAGTCGTTCAGTTTGCTCGGCGGCCGGTAGTAGATTAAACTCATCATCAGCGACAATGCTACCTGCATGACTAGGTTTTTGCTCAAGCGTCGTGGCCTTGCCTGTCACCGCTTCACCGATTTCAGCATAACGATAATAAGTATTCATCAGTGTGCCGTCAGCTGCAATATCACGTTTTGCTATTAAATCTTGAAAACGCACATCTTTACCAGGTGTTTGATTGACTGGCCGGCCAGTCAAAGTCATGGCCACTTCTTCTACTAATCTAGTCTTACCGGTGCCTGACTCTCCAGATAAAAGCACTGGCTTACCACCTAAGGCGGCTGTTTCCATTTCTTCCAAAGCAGCTCGCCTACTAGGTAGCCACAAAAAGCCATCGCTTGCTAGCTCTTGAGAATATTCACGCAGATTGTCATATTGAGCGTAAGCGGCTAGCTGTGGATTTTCGCTAATAACAACGGCTAATTCTTGTCTTAATGCCATAAGACGCCGACGATTAACCTCAAATAGTATAGCGTCAGATTCTGACAGAGAAGCCCCACGGCTAGAGAATATTTTTTTTGCCGTGACATCCACGGCCGACATAGCTTCATGAATCTGTTGCTGTAAAGCTTTATACTTTTCCCAATCGCCGTTAATGCCCTTTACTTCCTGTAGATGATGTTGGTTGGCCTGAAGATAAGTAACACGGACATCTTCATCGGCATACAAAGCTTTGAGCAAGCTAATACTACCTGCTAATTCAGAAACTTGCTGTTGCACTGTTTCGTTCCTTTTGTGGACTTTACTAGCATTTACACCTCTTTTAACCTCTTGAAATAATGCCCAAAGAGTTTCCGCTTTTTGTTCTCTGGACATAAAGCTCAAATCAACGACTTGAGGAAAAATTTCGCCAAACTCTTGACTAGCATTCAGCTGTTCTAAATACAAAGCAATTGGGTCAATTCTTACTTTCTCCAAATTTCCCTCCTGCAGGGTATTAAATTGTGGCATTTGTTCAGGCATATTTTTTTATAAAAAAATTTTGTTAAATGTAATTTTCCACCTTTCGACTCTCCCTCGACAAGCTCGGGATCGCTCAAGGCCAAAGACCAA
>LBRC01000028.1 GCA_000991205.1 Parcubacteria group bacterium GW2011_GWA2_36_10
GTTGTTTTAAAATCAGCTAAATTTTGATAGCTAGCGATAATTTTGGCTATTTTGATGGTACCGCCTAGTTGCTTTAGAAGGCTTTCTGGCGCAAGCTCGGTTTCCGTAATTAAAAGATTATCCTGCCACAGGTAGTTTTTTGGCTGGTTTAGGACATTGAGGAGCTCGGTGGCAGCCAGACGGCTTGCTTGCCCCAAAATAAAGGCATATTTTGACATAATTTACCTTAATAATAGGGAAAAATTAGCTTTTTGGCAAATTTTTAAGTATTTTCTATAAAGTCGCTTGAGGGACTATTAGCGTTTTTATATTGACTTTTGATATATATTGTGTTAAATTAAGCCAAGTCTAAAAGACTTTAGCTAATTAACCAAGCCCCGCAAGTCGGGACCCTTAATTGTCAAATTAAGGTGATTAGAAAGCATTTATGCATTATGAACTTACTTACATTGTAAGCGCTTTGGTTCCAGAGACCGAACACAGTGCTTTACAAGCCGAAGTTTTGAGTTTTTTTAAAAAAGCCAAAGCTGAAATTTTGAGCGGGCCAACTTCTTTGGGTCGTAAAAAATTAGCCTACCCCATACTTAAACAAAAGCATGGTTTTTATGTGGTATTAGAATTTAAGCTAGAGGACACACAAGAATTAAAAGAACTTGAGACCTCTTTACGCCACAACAAAAATATTTTGCGTCATTTAGTGATCAAGAGAAGACTTTTGAATGTTTTTGATAAAAATGGGGAAAAGAATTTTGCTGATGAAGTAAAAAAAGCAGCCCCAAGTAAAAGAACTGACAGTAGATCAAATAGAAATAATCGTTCAGCTTATGCACCAAGACCAAGTTTTAAGAAGGCTGAAGCTGTCAAAGTAGAACCAGCCACCGCAGAGCGGGGTCCCGCCATAGGCGGGAAAGTCAAAAAACACGATGTTGATTTGAGCTCTTTAGATCAACAATTAGATCAAATTTTAGCTAAAGAACAATAACCCCTCGACTTCGCTCGGGGCAAAAAATTTATGAATTTAAACAAAGTAATGTTGATCGGCAATGTGGTGCGTGACCCAGAAGTTCGCACTACTCCAACTGGTCAAAATGTCGCTTCTTTCTCTATCGCGACCAATTTTGTTTGGACCGACGCTAATGGTCAAAAACAAGAAAAAGCTGAATTTCATAATATTGTAGCTTGGCGTCGTCTAGCAGAAATCGTTGGTCAATATGTCAAAAAAGGTAGCAAGATTTATGTTGAAGGACGTTTACAAACTCGATCTTGGGATGACCAAAACGCAGTCAAACGTTATCGTACCGAAATTATCGCTGATAATATGATCATGCTAGATCGCGCTGGTGCACAGACAGCGGGCGGAAATTATGGTCAGGCTAATTCAAATGCTAGCTTTGATCAAACTCCAGCCAAAGAAGATAACTTTGTGCAAACACAAAACAATAGCGAAGAAGAAATCAGTGTGGAAAATATCCCATTTTAACATTTAAATTATCCGCCCCAGACACGCTGAGAGCGGGCTAAAGAAAAAATATGCATACTAAAATTAAGAGTAAATATTGTCTTTTTTGTGTCAATACGGTGACTGAAGTAGACTATAAAAATTGGCAACAACTACAAAGATTCACTTCTTCTTATGGTAAAATTACCCCGAAGAGAAGAAATGGTGCCTGTTCTAAACACCAGCGCATGCTGTCCCAAGCTATCAAACGCGCTCGTTTTATGGCTTTATTACCATACGTAGCCAAATAGTTTATGTTGTCAATGAGTGAAATAAAATTAGGCAAAGTTTTGGCGATCAACAATGAGCCTTACCAAGTAGTCTTTACCCAACACATCAAAGTGGCTCGTGGTGGGGCGGTCTTAAAAACTAAATTGAAAAATTTAGTGACAGGCAATACTTTGGAAAAAACTTTTTCTGGCTCTGACAGTGTAGAGGAAGCAGATTTACAAAGACGTAAAGCTAACTTTTTATATAGCCAAGACGGTGATTGCTTTTTCATGGACAATGAAGACTTTGAGCAGTTTCAATTTGCCACTGATGATTTAGGTGATATGTCTAAATACCTAAAAGAAGGCCAAACTGTCGATGTGATGATTTTTAACCAAAGACCAGTGACGGTCGCTTTGCCACCAAAGATAGAACTTCAAGTTAGCTCTGCTCCAGACGGTGTCAAAGGTAATAGCTCTGGTTCGGTCACTAAGACTGTTATCTTAGAAACTGGCTTAGAAGTTCGTACGCCTTTGTTTATCAAGAGCGGTGACATGGTCAGAGTCAATACTGAAACTGGTGAATACGTCGAAAGAGTTTAAAATTATTTTTTTAAAACAGCCCCGCTCCGCGGGGCTGTTTTATGTTTGTACTTTTCTGTCAAATAACGTGGTGAAATTTCTTTCATTCCCCGCGTCAGCGGGGAGGAAAAGAGAGGGGGTGTTTTGTTTGGCGTGGAGATAAAAATATGGTATAATAAGTTTACAAATAAATAATTTTTTTCGCCAAAGACATATCGCCCGATGGGCGATAAGTCTAGTGCGTTAACTTTCTTATTCATGAGCCAAAATAATAATTCTAGTTCTAATTTAGAGCCAAATCTTTGGTCCGATTCTTTGTTAGTGAAAGATGAGGGTGGTCAGATTCACCCTTGGCATCAAGCTAATATTAATCCAGGCACGGATTTAATTTTGTCACCAGTTTTCCAGCCAGCTAAAGTGCTGCTAAATGATAAATTTTTAGCTGTTGAAAAGAGTGGACATGCTAAAAGTCCGGCTAGACATGCTTTTCATCCTGACGATGAGGCAGAAATTCAGGCTATGGCAGCTAATTTACCGACTGATGATAGTAAAAAATACAGTTTAGAAAAAATTATTGACAAATTAATCAGCAAGCATAATTTACATTTGTCAGCTGAACATCATCAAATATTTAGTGATATTTTCTTTGATTTTTTTCGTAATCGTAAAAATGCGATTGTGATTCGCGAAGATTTGTCAAGAAAAATAAGCTCTGATAAAAATATTTTATCAGAAGAATTAATTGATATTTTGGTTGGTGTGGCTAAAGTTATTAAGGAAAATATAAATAAATCAGCTGGTCTAGTGGTCAAAGAAGTAGATTTATTAAAAATTAATTTAGCCAAAGAGCAAACCAAAAAAGAACCAATAAAGACAGCTAAAGAAGATTTGCCGGTAGTTTCTAGTGCTAATCAGCCGGAATTAGCTTCTTTAGAAAAAGAACTCAATGCCGCTTGGAATCAAAAAGGTGAAGCCACACAAACAGAAATTGAAAATATTTTACATGATTTACAACCAGCCTCCGTCAGAGGCGGATCCCTGCCTACCGGACAGGCAGGCGCCTCTGACGGAAAAGACAAGGTTAAAACTAAATTAGAGGCAGCGCCTACAGCGCCAGTAGCTGTGAAAATAGAGCCAAAAGTTGAGATTAAATCACAAGAACCGGTATTAGCTCATGTTTCTTTGCCAAAAGTCAGTCGTTCGATTCAAACTGAGCCGAATAGAAAAACTATGACTGATGTTTTGCCAAAAGCACCGGTAGCTCCAGTCACACCAGAGCCAGTAGTAGAGAGTTTTGTAGCACCCGCTAAAGCACCAGTGAATTTGACGGGTCCAGTAGAAGAATTGTCAGCTATGACCTTGCAAAATTTTCGTCGTTTAGCCAGTGGTCCAGCCGAGCAAGCCGAGAAGATTTTAGCCAAAATTGCTTTATTAGAAAAAGATTCGGTCACTAAAAAAGCTCAAGGCATTGAAGCTTGGCGTAATAGCGAAGTGTATCGTTTGTATTTAGATTTAGGCGAAGAAAGTTTAAAGTCAGCTAAAAATATCGCCGCCATTATCAAATCAAGACTAGATAATAATCAAGAAACTTTGAGCGTTGAAGAGTTTGCTGCTATTTCGGATTTGAATAAAAATTTGCGTTTTTAAATACTATGAATAATCGTTTTATTGTCCCACAATTTATCGATGCTGAAGATAAGATTATCGGGCCAGTGACAGTCAGACAATTTATTATTGTGATTGTGGGCGGTTTATTTATTTTTGCTGCTTATAAGTTAGCAGACTTTACTTTATTTTTATTAGAAACTTTTATTATTGCGGTAGTTACTTTAGCCTTTGCTTTTGTGAAAGTAAATGGTGCACCTTTTCATTTGTTTTTTGCTAATTTTTTAAATACTTTAGTAAAGGCCAAAATTCGAGTTTGGAAAAAAGAAAACATTATTACTCAAGAATTAAAAAGTAAGGATGAAGATAAAGCCTTGACTTATGTAAGAGAAAAAAGATTATTACCCAGTCGTAAATTAGCAGAGCTTTCACTGGTGATTGATACTGGTGGTGTTTATAAAGGTGAAAAAATAACTAATCAAATCAATCAAGTTGATTATCGTTAATATGAAAAATAAAGATAAAACTAACAATAAACCACAAAATTCTACGCAAAAATATCTTGACATTGCCGCCATTCAGCAAGATACGGTGATTTTAAATGACGGCACAGTGAGGGCGGTTTTACTGGTTTCTTCGATTAATTTTGATCTCAAATCAGAAGATGAGCAACAGGCAATTATTAGCGCTTATGTTGGTTTTTTAAATACCTTGAGCTATCCTTTACAGGTGGTGATTCAGTCTCGTCCTTTAAATATTGACGAATATTTAGAGCGCTTAAAAGCTCAAGAAAAAGAGCACACCAATGAATTATTAAGGATGCAAATCGCTGACTATCGACAATTTATTACCGAATTATTGACTTTAGAAAAAATCATGAGTAAAAAGTTTTTTGTCATTGTTCCTTATAGTGAAGTTGGTAATACCAAAAAAAGTTTTACCAAACGCATAGGGGCTATTTTTTCGACGGCTAAAATAGTGAAGTTAAGTCGTAAAAAATTTGAGGAAGTTTCAAAAGAGCTGGATCAAAATTGTAATGCTATCCAAGCTGGCTTGCAGTCTTTGGGTCTAAATGCTCAACGTTTGGATACTCAAACGTTGATTGAGCTTTATTACAATAGCTACAATCCAGATTTATTTCAAAAACAACCTTTAGAAAATATAAATAAATTAAACATAGAAGCCGATGTTTGAAGCTAAAAATATTAAAGTTCCAGTGCAAAATCCAGCCCCAGTTAATGAGGCTAAAGATAAGGCCTTGCTCGAAGCAGAAAAGGTTTTTCGCGAAGGCGTGGTTTCGATTCGTGATATTATTGCTCCCGCTGCCTTACAGATTGAGAGTGGCTATTTGAAGTTGAATAATCTTTATGTCCGCACTTTGTTTGTCATGACCTATCCTCGCTATGTGACGATTGGTTGGTTTGCCCCGATTATCAATGAAAGTTTAGTTTTGGATATTGCGATGTTTTTTTACCCGATGGATATTCCTTTGGTGCTAAAACAATTACGTAATAAAGTCGGTACCATGACTGCCCAAATCATGGATGATAATGAAAAAGGTGCGCCTCGTGACCCGATCGCCGAAACTGCCTTACAAGACATCGAGGCTTTACGCGATGGTTTGTCTCAAGGTACAGAAAAGTTTTTTCAGTTTGGTCTTTATGTGACGATCTATGCTAAAAACATGGAAGAGCTAGAGTTAGCTAGTGATAGAATTGAAAATTTATTAGGTACGCAGTTGATTTATTCACGTCGCGCTTTATTTCAAACTGAACAAGGCTTTAATTCTACTTTACCACTAGGTAATGATGAGTTGACGATTACGACTAACATGAATAGTTCGCCGATTGCCTCGTCTTTTCCTTTTGTATCTTCAGAACTTACTTCTGATCAAGGCATTTTATATGGCATCAATCGCCATAATAATAGCTTGATTTTATTTGACCGCTTTAGTTTACAAAATGCTAACGCCGTGGTCTTTGCTACCTCGGGTGCTGGTAAAAGCTATGCTATCAAGCTAGAAGTTTTACGTTCATTGATGATGGGCACAGATGTTTTGATCATTGATCCAGAAAATGAATATCAACATTTAGCCGAAGCGGTCGGAGGTGCTTATATTAGCCTATCTTTAAATTCAGATAGTAAACTCAATCCTTTTGATTTACCGAGAGCCGTAAGTTCCGATAATACGCCAGAGGATATTTTACGTAGCGCAGTCATTACTTTAAAAGGTTTGATTCGCTTGATGATCGGCAATATAACCAATGCTGAAGATTCTTTATTAGATAGAGCATTACTCGAGACTTATGCTAAAAAAGATATTACGGCAAGTTCAGACTTATCTAAAATTATACCACCTTTGATGTCAGACTTAGAAGGTATTTTATTAAATATGGAAGGTGGTGAAGACATGGCTTTGCGTATCAAAAAATATACCGAAGGTACTTTTGCTGGCTTATTTAATAGTCCGACTAATATCAAGCTTAATAATCAGCTGATAGTTTTTAGTATCAGAGATCTAGAAGATGAATTACGACCGATTGCGATGTATGTGGTGATGAATTATATCTGGAATATTATTCGTAGCGAAATGAAGAAGAGGATTCTCGTCGTTGATGAAGCTTGGCTTATGATGCGTTATGAAGATAGTGCCAAGTTTATGTATGCTTTAGTCAAGCGTTGTCGTAAATATTATCTAGGTATCACCACTATTACTCAAGATGTCAATGATTTTTTGACCTCTCCCTATGGCGCAGCCGTGGTGACCAACTCTTCTATTCAGTTATTACTCAAACAATCACCAGCTTCGATTGGTTTAGTACAAAAAACTTTTATGCTCACCGAAGGGGAAAAGTATTTATTATTAGAATCAGCGGTTGGTGAGGGTATCTTTTTTGCCGGCTCAAAACATGCAGCTATCAAAGTCCAAGCCTCCTATGGTGAGCATCAAATCATCACTTCTGATCCTAAGCAGTTACTAGAAATCGAAGAAGCTAAAAAAGAGTTTGCTGAAGCCATGTCTGAAGGCCAGATTTAATTAAAATTAAAAGAATTTTTATGGATAAAAATCAATGGCTTGCTTTTTTAAAGCGCAAATTCGTTTGGATCACTTTATTAGTTATATTAGTTTTAGTTATATTATGGTTAATTTTTAGCCTCTGGCCAAAATCAGCTGAACCAAACATTTACACTACTGAAGATCAGCCGATCTTTAAAGCTGAAAGTCCAAATTTACAAGTGATGCCGATTTTGACTTTAGCTGCTAAAGACGAAAATACTGTACAAACTTTAAGTCGTAATTTTGCCGCTCGTTTTGGCTCTTGGTCAACCGATAATCAAGGCAAAAATTTACAACAGTTAAAATCTTTAGGTACTAAAAAATTACAAGCTTATTTAGATAATATTAAAATAAATTATCAGACATCAGAATTTTACGGGGTGGAAGCAAAAAGTTTGTCGAGTGAAATAAACAGTCTAGATTCAGAGTTAGGCACAGCGCAAGTTTTAGTCAATACTCAAAAAATAGAGGTTAATAATAAAGGTGAGGAGCATGTTTATTATCAAAAAGTTTTGCTGGATTTAGTAAAATCTGGAGATAATTGGTTAGTCGATGTCGTTAAGTGGCAATAAAAATCATGGCATTAGTTTTAGGTGAACAATTAAATAAACATATTTTGGAAGTAGAAAAAAATGAAGCCAGAAATAATCAGACAAATTTTTC
>LBRC01000029.1 GCA_000991205.1 Parcubacteria group bacterium GW2011_GWA2_36_10
CTAGAATGATGCTTGCGGAAGGAAAAATCGTCAGCGGGTCGGATGTTTCCGAATCGACGACAATTGATGAATTGCGAAAACTGGGCGCAAAAATTTTTTTGGGACACAGCGCCGACAATGTCGCCGAGGATACAGATTTGATCGTTTATACTCCAGCCATAACAGATGACAATCCGGAAATAAAAAAAATCGCCGAATTAGGCATTCCCGCGCTTTCTTATCCGGAAATGCTCGGGCTTATTTCTAAAAATAAATACACCATCGCCGTTTCCGGCGCGCATGGAAAAACCACAACGACGGCAATGATTGCGAAAATTTTGATTGATGCAAAAAAAGATCCGACTGTCATAGTAGGCAGTTTGCTCAAAGACCAAAAAAGTAATTTTTTGGCAGGTAAAAGTGATTATTTTGTGGTGGAGGCTTGCGAATACAAAAAATCTTTTTTAAATCTTAATCCGAAAATTATCGTTATCACCAACATAGACAACGACCATTTGGATTATTACGGCAGTTTGGAGAATATCAAAAAAGTGTTTGGAGAATTTGTTGCAAAACTTGATGGGGACGGATTTTTGGTTTGCGATCCAAGCGATGAAAACTTGAAAGAAGTTGCTAAAAAAACGAAAGCTAAGATTATTGATTACACAAAAATCAAAACCGGTTTTAATCTTAAAATCCCCGGCGGGCATAATATAAAAAACGCTCAATCGGCGATGGCGGTTGCCCAAATTTTGAATATCGGCGAAAAAGAAGCAATAAATTCACTTAATGATTTTTCTGGAACTTGGCGAAGGTTTGAACACAAAGGCGAAACTAAAAACGGCGTTTTGGTTTATGACGATTACGCGCATCATCCGACGGAGATAAAAGCGACACTGAAAAGCGCGCGAGAATTTTTCGGCGACAAGAAAATTTTTTGTGTTTTTCAGCCCCATCTTTACAGCAGGACGAAACTGCTTTTGGAAGATTTTGGCAAAAGTTTCAGCGATGCCGATGAAATTATTCTAGCCGATATTTATGCCGCTAGAGAGCCAAAAGACGAAAGTATAAATTCCGAAATGCTGGCGAAAGATATATTAAAAAATGGAGGCAAAGCGATGTTTCTTAGTTCTTTTGAAAAGATTGCCGACTTTTTGGCTGAAAATGCGAAAGAAGACAATGTTGTCATTACGATGGGCGCGGGGGATATTTTTAAGATTGGTGAAAATTTGCTTAAAAAATAAAAAAATGATAATATTGAAATATGAAAAACATAACAATATATTCTACGCCGACTTGCATTTACTGCAGAATGGCGAAAGACTTTTTAACAGATAAAAATATTCCTTTTACCGACTGCGATTTGACACAAGACGCGACAAAGAGAGAGGAGGTGATAAAGAAAACCGGTCAAATGTCTGTGCCGGTGATAGAAGTGGATGGGGAAGTGATGATCGGGTTTGACGAAGAAAAATTGTCAAAGATGCTGGGAATATAAAAGTTATTAACTATTTAACAAAAAAGGCGCCAAAGTTTCGGCGCCTTTTTTGTTTTGAGAAAAAGCGTGTTTGTGTTAAAGTTATATTAATAAAGTCGCCCTCATAGCTCAATGGATAGAGCAATCCCGTCCTAAGGGAGAGATGTAGGTTCGATTCCTACTGAGGGCACCAATACATAACTCAACGGTTTTTTCAAAGCCAAAATGCGGGACGCGCGAAGCGCGTCCCAAGGATTCCAAAAAACCGTTCAGTTCGTTAATGGTGTCTTTATTGTACCAAGTTAGAACCTATTTCCAAAACAAATGATGTCGCACGCGCGGAGCGCGTGGGGGCTCTAAATTAAATCGTACGCTCCACGAAAGCCCCGCCACCGACTCGCTTCACTTCGGCAACCCCAAAAAGAAAAAATGTTCCTTGCTTTTCGGATTTGCGCGCGACCAATTTTCTCTAAAAATGGAAAGGACATTTTTCTTTTTGGGGTTCTGCCATCCAAGTATTCGGGCAGGTGGCGGAACAATGCGGACGAAGTTTTGGCAAAACTATTTTTTGGGGAAAGGATTTGCCGCAATTATGAAAAAAGAAATTGAAGCAACATTTCTCTCGGTTGATAAAGATTCCACGCGAGCCAAGCTAAAAAAAGCGGGGTTTGAGTTAAAAACACCCGAGTATATGATGCGGAGAAAAACATTTGATTTTTCCCATATTGCACCTGGACGAAATAAGTGGGGGCGCGTTCGGCAAGAATCCGACAAGGTAACAATGACTGTTAAAGAAGTTCGTGGATCGGGCATCAACGATACTTACGAAAGTGAGCTTATAGTTAATGATTTTGACACCGCTTCAGCTTTTTTTGAAGCATGTAATGCTCCCGCAAAAGCATTTCAAGAAAATATGCGTGAAGTATGGATGCGTGACGGAGTGGAAATAACGATTGATACCTGGCCTGGGCTGAATCCATTTGTAGAGATTGAGGGGACAAACGAGAAAATAGTGCAAGAAATATCCAATGAATTAGGTTTTGATTTCGGAAAAGCTGTTTTTGGCAGTATTGATCTCGTATACGAAAAAGAAATAGGTATCCCCGCTGAAACAATAATTCATTTGCCGGAAATCACATTCTCAAATCCACCAAAGAAAAACGCCGCGTGAGCTTGTAAGCTCATCGCGGCGTTAAGGTTTGTCTTCTCCTAAGAGAGATGCCCGAATTTTTGGATACACGAACTCGCCCGGCTCTTCCATGCACCATCCCCGCTCTGCGCCAGGTGCTCTGCAATTAAAATTGCAGAATGGTGTCACGGTCATGAGCTACGGGTGCATGTTATTAGTAATAAATATTTTTGTCCGCCCCGAGATGAACTCGGGGCAGCCACGGGTTTATCCCGTGGCGAAGCCAAGTGCTCTATCCATTGAGCTACGGGTGCATTATTTTAAATTATATTTTTTTAGCAAGTCGGAAATTTGTCTTTTTAGAAAAAATTTACCATCGCTAGTTTTAAGAAATTTTTCTCTTCTCTCGGCGTCTGATTTTAGAGAGTATACTTCATAATGAATTAAATATAATGGTCTTTTATGTTTTGTAGATATTACTTGACCATTTTTATGTTCTAATAGTCTACGCTTTAGATTACTGGAAAATCCTGTATAAATTTGCTTATTTTTTAGCAATAACAAATAAACATAATACATAATCGTTTTTCTTCTTTCTTCTTTTTTTGTCCGTCCCGAGTTTTCGGGATAGCCACGGGTTAATCCCGTGGCACCACAAGGGCGTAAACCTCAAATTAACACAAAACAGAATAGAAATCAACTGTTACCACCCAAAGGGTGGTCGCCCTCTGGGCGATAGAATGGGTCGATATAGACTCGCTTTAAATCTTCACTAGAGCTTTGTAGGGCATTGAGACGATGCTCTTCTATCGCGGGCGCGATTTGAGTAGCTAGAGCGTCTAGTAAGATCTGGTTGTTAGCGCTAAAGTCTCGGCCACTTAGCTTGTCGCCTAAAATAATCAAACCCAAAGTTTTTTTACCTAAGTTAATCGGTGTGATTAAAAGTGAATTACTAATATAAGGCAATTTCAAGTGTTCTTTTGACCAATCACTTTTATTAAAAATTTTAGTTTTTTTATTTTCAATAATTTTTGCTAAAAAAGTATCGTTGAGTAAATCAAAATTAGCACCAATGTTTATCTTGTAGCCTAAAGCATATTGGACGCTAGCTTTGCTATTGATGCTTGAAACCGTGCAGAATAAAGCATATTTTACTGGGATAACTTTTAAGATGATCTCCGTCAGATGTTTACTGATCTCATTCATGTTGTCATACAAGGCGATGATTTTTCCGCCAGCAAACAAGGTGACCAGTTTATTATTAGAGTGATCTAAACGTTTTTTTAAATTAATAGCAATGTTGTGATAAATTTTTTGGGCTATCTCTGGATATTTTTTTTGGATAGTAAACCAATGATAAATAGATAATTCTAAAGTGGTAAGATTTGGACTCGCGACTATCAAGGTATGTTGGTGTAAGCTATTTTTTTCTAAAAAAGCCATTTCTCCTAAAAAATCTCCACTGCGAAACATGGCGATAGTTTCTTGATGATCAGCGATATCGGTATTTAATTTAACTAAACCATCTTTGATGATGACGAGTTTAGTTCTGGCTTTGCCTTTGATAAATATTTTTTCTTCATTGCTATAATTTTTTTCTATCAAAAAATCACTGACAATTTTTATTTCTTTATTAGTCAAGTTGTCAAATAAAGACAAATTATTTAGAGAAAAACCATTCATTATTTTTCAAGAAAAATAGAGTTGTAAAATTTAATTTTTGTTAGGAAGATCCCGAGCGTAGCCGAGGGATTATCTTTGGGTAGTACTTAAATGAGCTAAAGCCGTTGGCTCGTCAATTAAGTTTTTTTCTAAAAGTTCACGGATATTAAAGTCCATCGAGAACATTCCCACATCAGGACAGCGACGCGACCACCACCGACACGCGGTAATAATTTTTGAGAAATAACACCGCTCAAAGACATGGAAAGCTGTAGGCGGACTTGAGCTTGTTGGTGTGGAGGAAAGACGTCGATGATACGATCGATAGTCTGGGAGGCATTGTGAGTGTGCAGGGTGGCGAGCACTAAATGTCCGGTTTCAGCCAGAGTAATAGTAGCGGCAATAGTTTCAAGGTCACGCATCTCACCGACCATGATGACATTTGGATCTTGTCTCAAGACGTGTTTTAAAGCATCTTGGAAAGTATTCATATCGGTACCGAGTTGTCTTTGTTTGATGATACTTTTGACAGGTTTAAAAATATATTCAATCGGATCTTCTAGAGTGATGATATTAGCAAAACGTAATTCATTTATTCTTTGGATCATAGCTGCTAAAGTAGTAGATTTACCACAGCCAGTCGGCCCAGTGACCAAAATCAAGCCTTGATCTTTTTCGATTAAGCGATGGACTATCGGTGGCATGCCTAAATCTTCCAAAACTGGCACATCAGTCGAAATGACACGAGCGACTAAACCGACATTATCTTTTTCCCAAAATAAATTAATTCGATAACGAGAAAAACCATTAATCTCATAAGAAATATCTAGCTCGCGGTTTTCTAAAAATTCTTTTTTTTGTTTTTCCGTGATAATGCTGAAAACTAATTTTTCCGCTTCGGTGCGACTCAAAATTTCAGTGTTTGGCATCATTCTCAACTCACCATCGATACGTAAGATGGGGGGTTTGCCGACAATCAGATGCAGATCAGAAGCCTTGGCTTGAGTGGCGACTTTAAATAAATCATTAATGGTCATAAAAATATTTATGTTTGTTTAAAATTTGATATTTTTATTATACCACAAAAGCTGAGATAAATGAAAATATTTTATGTCGTACAAGGGGATTAAATAAAAAACTATTATAAAAGGCTCCCGCCGAAGGCTGGAGCCTTGAAGAAAAGTTTATTTAGCTAAAACGTCTTGCGTATTTTCTTTAGTCCACCTTTGGTGGGTTTGATAGTTTAAATAAATTTGATAAGCACCAAAGAAAAAGGCGCTGTAAACAAAATTACTTAACAAAGTATTTTTAAAAAAAGGAATAGCTAGTAAATAGCTTTGTTGTAAGCCAGTCAGATCAGCACTATACCAAGTGCCAAAAAACCAGACTGCCCAATTGGTGAGTGCAAAAAATAAAATAGCCGATATTAAAGAATAGCTCAAGGCTAGACTATAAGAATAAGATTTTTTTAAAGCTATACCTGCTAAAACAGTGAGCAATAAAGATAAGTAAACCGTCAACATCACGCCGGGCTGGTAAAAGCCTAAAAATAAATCAGAAGCTAGTATTGCTAGTAGCGGTAAATAGCGTAAACGCCAGTCAGAGCTTAAAAAACCGATAAATAAACTCAAAGCAAAAATAGGGGAGAAATTCGCCACGTGTGGCACAAGTCGGCTCATAAAAATAAGCAGACAAAGAAAAAATATTAAGATTAGATTTTGCTTATTTCTTAGCATTGCTATTTATTTAGTAGTCATATCACTTGTTTGAAAGCTCCAGCTCAAAGTGTCGTCAGTTTGTAAAATATACTTATCAGCTGCTACTGGCGCTAAAACATCGTTGATATAGTAGTGCCAATAATTATTAGCCTGGCCGTTAGTCTTGTCTTTGATTTGGGTGATTAGAAATCCCATTTCGCCATAGTCTTTGCTCGCAAATTCCCAAGCTTTATTTCTAGCTATTTCTTCAGTGATATTTAAGACACTAATATCCTTTTGGTAGGGATATTTTAGCTTTAAAACTTCGTCTTTGTCAAATGAAAACTCTAAGTTAATCTCTTGATTATTTACCGACGTAATGGTTTGATTTTTTAGCGGATAAAAATAGTTTTTATTTAAAGATAATATTAGTAAAGCACCGAAAAAAACAAAAGCTGTTAAGAAAATTAATTTATTTTTTTTAAACATACTTTTATTATTTAGTAATCGATACCAGCACGCGCTGGTACTCCTTTGCTCATATAATGTTTGATGTCTTTCATCTCGGTCGTAAGATCAGCGAGTTTGAGAATTTCCGGCTGGCAATAACGGCCAGTTAAAACAAGCTCTAACTTCTCATTTTTATTTTTTACTAATTCAATAATTGGCTTTAAGGTCAATAAGTTAGTTTTTACAGTGGTATTTATTTCATCCAAAATTAATAAATCAAGGCTTTTATTTTGACTTAATTTTTTTGCTTGTGTTAAAGCTAATCTCGCTTCGGAAAAATCTTTAACTATATTGGCAAAGCGAAAGCCTTTGCCTTTGACCATGCGGATAGTGCCAAAAGCATAATAGTCTAATTTTTTCGGGTAGAGTTTTTTTAGTTTAGCTAAAACTTTTCTTTCACTATAAAAATTTCCCCCTTTATCAAAGAAAATAATAGTTACTTTTAGGCCGGCGCCTAAAGCGCGCATTAATAAACCTAAACTAGCAGTAGTTTTACCTTTACCGGTGCCAGTATAGACCTGTATTTGGCCTTTTATATTTTTTTGCATAACTTTACTTTAATATTTTTTTATGTTTAAATAAGTAAGTTTCGTTCATTTCATTTAAGCAAATGGAGGTGGATCATGCATGGGTCTGAACTCATCGTAGGGAGAATCTACGAGATTCATGGTAATGATAGCAAAGGTCTGCAAATTAGCAAAATAGTCAAGATTTTGAAAATTGATCATGAACATCTTTTGGCTGATCGTTTTGGTTTTTATTATGTTGGTATCAGTATAGAAGTGTTGCGTGATGCTGAGCAGATTTTTTTGACTTTGACACATTTTCTGTCCTGTCAACCTATCCTACAAGATGAGGAAGGGTGATCATGAGGGTCGTTTCGTGGGGTGAGCTAAGCTTAATCACGAACCGACCTTTTATATTTGTTTTTTAACTATTTAATCCCTGCAATGATTTCCCCCGCCAGAGGCGGGGGAAATCATTGACAAAGTATGCTTTTTATTGTAATATACAAAATTGTCGGGTTTCGTTCTTTTCAGCAGCAGTTGTACCGATCTCAACAGAGGAGAAAACAGAATGCACAGACTAATTCCTGTTAAGAATCTCGCCGATGGCCTCAATGTTTTAAAAGGAAAAGTTATTAGCCTTCGTTTAGATGCTGAAGGTTTGCGTGATGATGGTAGAGTTGAGCAAGCCGCAACGACTTGGTCCGAACATCATCGCTTAGAGGCAGTAGTTGTACGTTGTGAGTCTTTGTGGGGTGCTGGTGATTCTGGTACTCTGCATGCATTATTATTTGCAGAAGGTATCAATGTTTCTGGTAAACAGAGGAACAAATAACTATGAAGATGACAGGTCTCGTTAGTTTTTAGAGATCTTGCTTGGGTCATGGCATTGACACTCCTGTTGTACGATAGCGGTCGAGCAGTCACTTTTGGTTCATAACAAGAACCCGGGTGACTGCTTTTTCTTTTGACTTTATAAAATTATTGTGTTTAAATTATTTGTGTTTTGTTCCTCGAGATTGATCAACGATTTGCAAAAAGAGCGGAGGGTCACATGTCGCTTCTTGATGTCGAACTACCGAGCGCAGATGAAATTCTAGTGCCTTTAAGCAATGGTCTTTTTGTGCCCTTAGCTTGGGCACTTGATGTTCTGGCTGAACACCAGACTTTTTATCCAGTGCCAGGGCAACTTTGGGCTCTGCATTCATTTGGTCCAGATGGGGCGTCTAACATCATCGATGTTTGCCTTGAACTAGTGGAGCAGCAGGAGAGTGCCAGACCTCAACAAACGACTTTGCATTTCGTGCGTCTGGACAGAGAAGAGCGTTTTGCTTTGACCCTGGCAGCTTTTTTTGCTATGCAGCCCCATATACTAGTCGAGCAATGAAAGATGATCAACCCAACCGAACGGTTACCAGAGGAGTAAAATCCCCCGGCAACCGTTTTTAATTTTCTACTAGTTTAAATCTTGGCACCAGTTTTCCATCAACTTCCACATTTTCTAAAAACATTTTTAAAGGTCTGACCCACCAATTCAAATCATCAAGATGTTGATAAACAACTAATTCTTCCAAAGTTTCACTATGTCGAGCCACACATAAAACATTTACGTGACTACCTTTGTAGTGTTGGTATTTACTCAGAGTTATTTGTGACATAAAATTTATAAAAAAGTTTTTATTATTTTTTCTTTAATACTTTTAGGGTAAAGTAAAATTTTTTGTAAATCTTTTATTTTTATCCATTGTAAATCATATAGATTGCCAGTTGCTTGTCTTGCTAGTTCTGGGCTACCAAGTTTAATTTTACCACTAAAGCTCTTGGCTAAAAAATAATAGCCGTGGTGATATTCGTCTTTTATTTCACATAATAGTTTATCCAAAACAATATCTAAATTTGTTTCTTCTTTGATTTCTCGGATAGCAGTTTCTTTTGGATCTTCTCCTGGCTCTATGGTCCCGCCAGGGATAGTAAAATATTTTTCACCAAATTTATTGCGACGCATTAAAAGAATTTCATCTTCTTTTAAGATTATTACAGCTGAGCGTTGTTTTGTGGGCATAAAGTTAACTATTGACAAATTATTAAATATATATTATGGTAATTTGACACTTAATTTGTGTCATTACTTCTAAAATTCAATCTAACCAATGGAGGATCCAGTGGAACTTCTGGGGATCAACCAAGCGTTGCGTGATGGCTGTCGTCTGCACGCATTCCTTTCTGGTGGTGGACTTCGAGTCATCAGGATCAAAAAGGACGAGGAGCTTCTGGGCTACGGTGAGCACCCGCAAGTAGAAGATGCGTTAGCACACGCAAATGAAGATTGGGGTGCTGGTCACAGGCCTTATGCAGAGGTCTATGGTGACAGCGGTACAAAAATGCATTACCTTACAAGAAGCTCAACTGCAAGCAGTCCGCTTGATTGTTGGCTTCTCGCTGGGCGTACCTTTGATGCGTGGGGACTCGTCTCCGGTGTTGTCGTTTTTCAGCTCAGTGGTCTGGTCAGGGTAACACTACCACAGGACATTTTGGATGAAGTGTTGCGAACTGGTCAGCCTGCAACGTGGGATCATCGCGGCTATACCTATCACATCGTTCCATCCAATTTCCCGAATGGTGAGCCGTGTGTATCAATCAAGGTTGTCAGTTGTCCCGAAGGCAAAGAAAGTGGGGACGCTGATTCCTGGATGTATCACATCACCAAGACGGGACAAGGTCCAGACCTTTGGTCGGCGATGGAGAACGCTTTCGAGTCGCCGGAAGTTGAGGTTGAACAGGAGTAAGTTGTACATATCAACAATGGGTTTACTGGTTTCCCAAATAACCAGTCTTTTTATTTTCTCTAAAAAGAGTTAGCAAACTCTCCCGGGATAAACCCGGGACAGGGAGTTAAAGAGGGGGATTATTTCTCAAGTTTTTTTATTTCTCTATGAACCATATACAAAGAACCTAATAAAAGTATAAGAGCTATTTTGATATGGAAATCACTTGTATTATTTTCTTTTGTAAAGTCATAAAAATAAGCACTTAGGTAATTTGCCGCAAAGCCTAATGCAAGCGCTAATACAAGAAACATGTAGGCACTTTGAATGTTAAACATTCTTTCTTTAGGTATTTTATTTTTTGTTTTGTTTTTCATAAAATATTAGTTATGATAAACCCGCGAGGCGGGAGTTAAGGGGGATTAATTTGCTGACAAATTAGTATCAATAAAATTTTTCAAAGCCACTAAATCTTTTTTGTCTTTATCATAGTGATAAGCTGTTATGCCAACTGATTTAGCACTTTTGACAGCCTCTTCATCATTTTCAAAATAAATTACATCTTTTATGTAAAGATTAAAATGTTTGAGCATTACTTCATAATATTTAGGGTCAGTTTTTTCAGGAGTATGCTTCAGTGTAAATACTTCGTAAGGCATATTATCTAGACCGAACATTTTCATTTGTTCATCATTTGCTCCAGTTAATATTATTTTTTTATTTGGATATTGCTCCAGCATTTTATACATTTCATCAAAAATTCCATGATTTTTAATGACGAAAGCATTGATTGCGTCCACTAAAATTGTTTTCATAAGTTTATTTTAATTTTTTATAATACCAAATTATCTCCTTTGCCGATAAGTTGAATTTTTTCATCTTGAACAACTAAGGCCTGTTCATTATTTAAAGTATGTAAGGGGTATGGTAAATTTTTTGTTTTTTCTTTTAAAAATTCTAATTCATCTGGCGTATAATGAGCATTGATGAGAAAAGGCACTAAATTCATGCCAGTATATTCTGTAATATTGTATCTATCAGGATTACGTTGAGTCCAAGTGGCCATTATTATTGAGGGGCAGGCAATATATGCTCCAGCGCTTGAGCCAATATAAACAACTCCTTTGGCAATAAGTTTTTTGATGACATTTTCAAAGCCACTTTCACGGACAGCTTTCAATAAATAAAAAGTATTACCGCCACCTACTAATATAATGTCATAACTACTAAACATTTTTTCTAATTCAGCTTCATTTTTTCCGGCAATATCCATCTCAGTATAAGAGAGATGTAGTTCATCCATTTTTTTGCGGTGGATTTCAAGATAATCTGGGTTAATACTTTTTTGAGAAGCAGTAATGATGTAGGCTATTTTACAGGCACTCAGTTTTTTGGGTAAAAAACGATCTACATTATCAGGCGTGATAAATTGTCCCTTGGAGCTGAGAATTAATGTTTTCATATATTATATTCTATAAGTTTTCTCTAAAAATTTCTAGTAAACTCCCGCGAGGCGGAGTCAAGTTTAATAACCGACCTTCCAGGTCGATTGACCTGGAAGGTCGTGGTTAATTACTTCATGTCACATGAGCCCTTAAATCCGCATTGTTTACTACACTCTGTACAGCCTCCTAATTTGACCATCACGCCTTGTTTGCAGTTGGGACAGATGTTTCCAACGTTGGAGCCGTAGTTGACGTCTGGGGCCACTGTAGGCTCTGCAGTAGACTCTTTGGCAGGTTCAAAGTGTTGGTGAGGGTTTTGCATTTCCGGAATCTCTACTTTTTTTTCATCGGCAAAAGCAATGATCTTTGTTTTAGATTCTATTACTCCTCTTGTCGAAGATCCTGAACCCGTCGAAGGACCATTGTAAGACATGTTTTTATTTTCAGTATCAGCGGAAGTAGAGAGTACTTGTTCGGTGCGAGAGTTATCGCGATAAATTGTCACACCTTTACAGCCTAGCTCGTAGGCTTTTTCATAAAGTTCGGCTGTTTCTTCGACTGTGAAGCTAGCTGGAGCGTTAGCAGTTTTAGAAATAGAGGAGTCAGTCCAACATTGTACAGCTGCCTGGACTTTGATGTGATCCATCGGACTTAAGTCCATGGCAGAGACAAAAAATTCTGCCGAGCATCGATCCGACGGTGCCAGTCGGGGCTTGAGTGGTCAAGGTGACATTGCGAATACCTTTTTCGCGGATAGCCTTGCGTACCTCATCAGGCATAGTTTTCATAAAGCCAGATTCTAAAAATTTATCGGCCTCAAATTTAGGGAAAGCACCTTTTTCTTGAGCAAGATCGGCGGAAGCTTTATACATCTCTTGGGTGATAGCGCTATATATTTTGTCGATGAACTCTAGTGATTCATCCGAGCCATAGCGCATGCGTAATTTAATCAACAATTCACCTAAGCCCAAAGTGCCACCGCCGACACGACGCTCTGATTTTTGATTGTCTTCATTTTCTTTGAAGTGATAAGGAGTAAGGTCGATGACATTATCTAAAAAGCGAGTGAGGAGGCGGGCAGACTTTTTTAAAGCATCCCAATTCATTTTATAGACTGGACCAGTGGCATCTTCACCGATATTTTCCGCAAAAGAAGCAAGATATAAATGTCCAAGATTACAGACGCCCCAGCCCGGTAAGCCTTGTTCACCACAAGGATTAGTAGCGATGATTTTATTAAAGTAATAAGAGTTGGATAATTTGTTATAGCGCTCCATAAAGACGATGCCCGGTTCAGCAGATTTGTGAGCAGAAGCGATGATTTTATTCCAAAGTTCGCGGGCTTTAATAGTCTTATATACTTTGGTTGGGTAGCCCATTTTTTTCCAAGCTTGTAAATCACCAGCCCAAGTTTGATGGTAGATTTCTGAATAAGTCGGATTTTCATAGTCAGGAAATTCTAGATTCCAGTATTGATCATGTTTTAAGGCCGTCATAAAGTCATCAGAAATCATGACCGAGATATTGGCATTTTCGATCATGCCCACTTGAGTTTTACTTTCGATGAACTCTAGCACATCAGGATGCCAGTCCCATTGCATTAGCATCAAAGCCCCTCGGCGGGAGCCGCCTTGCTCAATCAGCGCGGTAGTATAGGAAAAGAGGCCACCCCAGGAAACCGAGCCTGAAGATTTACCATGGACACCTTTGACATAGGCGTAGTGTGGGCGTAAAGCGCTCAATGACATCCCTACACCACCGCCACGAGACATGATTTCCACCATCTGATAAAGTGTGTCTTGGATGATACCACGGCGGGAGTCGGCTGGGTTTGGGATGACGTAGCAATTAAATAAAGTCAGATTGCCAGTGTAGTGATCTTTGCCATCGACATTAGCCCCTGTCATGATGCGACCAGCCGGCTGGATATATTTTTTATTTAGTTGTTCAAAAAATTCTTCCAAGTATTGGCTTTTTTTCTCGTCAGTTTTTTCCATACTGGCCACGGCTTTAGCGACACGACGATGAGCATCGTCGATGGACTCGATCGGCTTATCGCATTTGCGTAGCTCTTGAGTGAATTCAAAATTATTTTCTTGATCTGCATAGATGCCAGTCACCATGTGTAAGACTACTCGGCCGTCGTCTAGCATTTTTTTGATCACACCAAGATCTTTTTTTGGATACTTACGATCTTCTTTGGTGATGACGATGACTAAATCACCAGTTTCGATATCATCTTTTTTTTCTTTGATCGAATATCTATCCAAAAAAATGATTCTACCCAAAGTGTCAAAGTTCACTGATTGATTCAAGATGTGTTTGGCTTGTTTGCTTAAGAAAATATTTTTGGTTTCCAAGTCTTTGACTTCTTGGCAAGTCACTTCTTTGCCGTACTCTAATCTCGCTTTTTTTCGGGATGATTTTGCCGTCAAACTTATGCTCTAAAACACTTAAGACAATGTCAGCTAATTTTTGGGCTTCTTGAGCATCAAACTCTCCAGTCGCTAGGCCCGCTTTTTGGATAGCATTAAAAACCTTGGCTTTATCAAAATCAACAATAGTGCCGTCACGCTTTTTGATTTTTTTGACTTCGCCACTTGCTTGCAAATTTAGACTTTGGTGGTGGGAGCGGGATTTAAAATAAGCACTCGAGGCCGAGGCTAATTCATTATCCAATAAGATGATATTAACGGCCGTACGCACATCGTCAGCTGATAGATATTCAGCGTCAAAATTTTCCTCTAAATACCGGATAATATCATCCGTCAGTTTTTCCGCTTTATTTTCGGCTTCCAAACCAGCTGATTGTAAAGCAGCCTTCAAAGAGAGGACAAGTTTGTGTTGATCAAAGTTTTCTTTTTGACCATTGCGTTTGACGATTTGCTTGAGCATAGATTTTTTGTTTGAATTTGTTAGTAAAATAAAAAGCCTTAATATATATTTTGGCTAATTTTGCGGCACAACACTAGATGTAGTGCTTAAAAATATTATAGCACACAAGATAGAGTTTTACCAAATTTTGTTTTTATTTTGGTGGTTTCACTTTTCGGCTTTAATTATAGAGTCTTTTTGCCAAAAAGTCTAATCTAGTTTTTAGATTGCCAAATAGCCTTATTTTTGTTATATTGTTAGCATTATGGCATTTAAGAAAAAC
>LBRC01000030.1 GCA_000991205.1 Parcubacteria group bacterium GW2011_GWA2_36_10
TCAATTAAGAAAAATTACACACCTTCTAGCACCTTGAAGAAAAACCTACCTTTTATGCAAAAACTTGTTTAAATTTATCATTAGTTTGCGCTTCGACGATAAATTCTGGATTCACCGTGGCGATTTGATGCTGACTATCAGAATTGAGACAGCTTAAAATCAGTTCCTTGGCTAATTGCTCACTGACGCAATTTATTTTGACACCTAAAAGATTATACTCTTCCATATATTTTACTCTAAATCAAAAGTATTTAAAACAAAATATTCTGGACCTTTTTTTCCTAAAATACTTTCTTGCAATTCTAGATGATCAACACCAAATTCACCTGAAACTTTCCAATCTAAAAACTCTTGAAATTCTTCAAATTTAGCGGCTTTTTTGACACGTGCAATAGTTAAGTGGGGCTTAAAAACTCGAGACTCTTTATTGGCTAGTCCATTTTGCCACAAAGTTTCTTCTAGCTCTTCATATAAAGCGTTTAATTCTTCATCTGGCTCAATCGCAATGTTTAAAATACGAGCTAAACTATTTGGGTCTTTAGGGAAAAGTTGGGTTTTGGCTAATTTTAGGTTCATTTGGCCAAATTTTTGGCTAAGTTCACCCAAAATATCAATAATTGGCACTAAATTATCTAGTGGCGTGTCACCTAAAAATTTTAGGGTCAAATGGACATTTTCGGCTGGTACTAAACGTAGTTTTTCAGTAGGCACATTTAAACGGCTAAATTCTTTGAAAATTTGCTTAATTAAACCGATTTCTATTGGTAAACTAATAAAAAGTCTTTTATTTTCCATAAGCTTATCTATATAGATTTTAGCTTTTATTTAGCTTTTTAGCAAATCTGCCTATTTTATGTTATACTGAATAACACGAAATAAATTAATAATTAAGTAAAAAAAATTATGTCAGAACCACGTATGGGAGAAGTAACGCCTACTCCTGAAAATTTAGAGGATCAATATTATGCAGAATTTATAGCCGCGGATGATGATGAAAAAAGAATAGGAAAAGAAATAAACGCTGTGGTTGCTAGCACGCCAGATAAAGCGGAGGCTCATAAAATAATTATGGAAACGCTTGTACCCCAAATGGAAGCAGCAATGGCTAAAAGTAGATTAGCTGGAGATAATTGGTTTGCGGAAATTAAAAAATTATAAAAATAAAATTCCTATCTTTTTCCCCGCGACGCGGGGAAAAAGATATTGTATAAATTTATGGAATTTGAGCAAATAGTAGAAAAAATTTCAAATAGGCAAGACGAGATATTATCAAACATCACCATTGAGGATGTCGTTATTTATGTTTTCTTAAAAAATGAGTATAACAAAAGTAATATTTTGAGCAATTTTGTATTTCAATTTGTCTTTAAAACTTGGTATGGTTTGAATAATGCTGGGTTGTCTGATGAGATTAAAGTACATTATTTTGAGTTATTAAAAAATAAGCAAACTGATTTGAGGATTATTTTATCTGAATTATATGAAATACCAATGCTAAGAGGAATGCATGCTATACAATTTGCTTTTGCTACAAAATTATTACATACGATAAATAATGATTATCCTATTTTTGATTCGAAAGTTGGGAATGTCATTAATAAAAGAGTTACTGGGAGAAATAAAAATGAAAAAATTGATTCTTGTATTGAAATATATGATTATTTAATAGACTTATATAAAAAATTAATAATCAACGAACAAATTAAAAAAATATTTTTAAATTTTAGATCAAAATTTCAAGTTAATGACGAAGAAATGTCTAATATTAAAGTATTAGATTTTCTTATTTGGTCGTTGGGAAGGTTGGAATAAAATTACCACCCGCTGGGTGGTAATAACTGGTATTTTGAAATTAATTACATAAAAGAGATAAAAATGAAAAAAACACCAAATTTTCTATATTGGAATTTATTTTTGCTAGTCTTTTTGATGTCAGCACAAATGGTGCGTGCAGAAAGTGACTTCAATTATTCCAATATCATTTCTGATCAGGAAGCGAATGACTATAGCTCCATGAATAAAACCCAAATCGTTAATTTTTTAAACTCCAAAAATAGCTATCTAAAAAATTATTATTATTATGGCTATAGCCCAGCTCCAGGAGAAGTAATCGCTACTACCGAAGAAGAAAAATTAGCAAAAGCTGCTGAAAAATCAGCTGCGGAAGTGATCTACAATGCCGCTTATGAGGCTAAAATTAGTCCCAAGTTTTTGTTGACTATGATGCAAAAAGAAATGAGTTTAGTCGAAGATCCAGACCCGACGGAAAATCAACTAGCTTTTGCGATGGGCTATTATTGCTACGATGGCCAGTCTTGTAATCCAAATTGGCGTGGCTTTGGTAAACAAGTCAGAGCAACTGCTTTGCAGTTTAGAGACTA
The DNA here is from genome assembly GCA_000991205.1 of Parcubacteria group bacterium GW2011_GWA2_36_10. Lineage (GTDB taxonomy): Bacteria > Patescibacteriota > Patescibacteriia > UBA1558 > GWA2-36-10 > GWA2-36-10. The sequence goes on from LBRC01000030.1 coordinate 2,382, forward strand.
TTTAGATAATATCAGTGGCCGGACTTATAGACCGGGTCAAGAATATAATATCGAAGGCGAAGTAGTGGTACCAGAAAACAATGTCACTGCTGGTTTATACAACTATACTCCACATTTACACGGTAATAAATTATTTAAAACTATTTGGGATCGTTTTGGCTTTGGCACTGGCGATAGCGCACCAATAGTCGGCATCATTCCCGAAGGCTCGATAGTTAAAGCTAGCGACGGCACTGATACTGATACTATTTATTTGATTCATAACAATCTTAAACTGCCTTTTGCTAGTATGACTGCTATCGTCTCCCGCTATGACCCAAAGATGTTGATGACTGTTTCATCACTAGAGCTAAATAAATTTGCAGAAGGTCCAAGTATCGATTATCCGGCCTACTCCATCCTCCAAGGTCCAGATAATAAAAAATATTTACTTGATGGTTTAAATAAAAGGTTAATTACTTCTGATCAAGTCTTTAAAGCTTTGGGCTACAATCCAGATGAGATAATCACCGCTAGTTCCACTGCTTTAGCAAATATCAATGACGGCGAGCCAATCAGCGATGTCAGTTTATCTCCTGTCGGCCAACTATACAAAGATAAAAGTACCGGTGGTGTCTATTATGTCAAAGATGGACAAAAATACCCGATCGTTGATCCAGAAATTATCAAAATCAATTATCCTGGACAAACAATAAAAACCGCCACTGCTAAACAATTAGAATCCTGGAACAAGCAGTTACCTATCAAACTAAAAGATGGTTTGTTAGTCAAAGGTACGACTAACCCTCAAGTTTATGTCATTACCAATGGCGAAAGAAAATGGCTTGAAGATGAAAATACTTTTTTATCTTTAGGCTATAAATGGCAAAATGTCATCACGGTTTCTGACCGTGTCATCAAGCTAAACGCCATTGCTCAATCTTTAAAATTATAATTATATGATTGTTTTTGCGGGTCTGGTGCCTCATCCTCCACTTTTGATTCCTGAAGTCGGAAAAAATAATCTCAATAGCTTAAAACAAACCATCGAGTCTTATCAAAGACTCGAGCAAGATTTGTATGCTAGCAAACCAGAAGTTTTATTACTGCTAGGCAAATTTGGTGAAACCAGCGAGCAAGCTTTTGTCATCAACCAAAAGCCAAAAGTAAAAGTGGAGTTTAAAAACTTTGGTGATTTATTGACTAAGCTAGAGTTTGATACTGACTTGGCTCTTGGCTATAAAATCCGCGAAGCTACCGAAACTACTTTACCAGTTATTTTAAGTGCGCAAGAAAATCTTGATTATCATGTTGGCGTTGCTCTCTATGCTTTAGCTCAACATTTACCACATATCAAGATCGTTAATATTGTTAGTAGTCATTTAGACGCTCAAATGCATGTGAAATTCGGTGAAGAAATAAAAGAGATAATTAATCAGTCCGGCAAACGTATCGCTGTCATCGCCAGCTGTGATCTATCACCAAAACTTAGTCATGAGTCGCCAGCTGGTTTTGCTCCCGAGGGCCAAGAGTTTGATCAATTGATTTTAAAAAAATTTGCTAGCAAAGATTTCAAGGCTTTGTTAGAACTTAATCCAGAGATAGCTAAAAAAGCCGAAGCAGAAAATGCTTGGAAAACTATTTTATTGCTATTTGGTTTAATCAAAAATTTAAACTATACACCAGAACAATTGAGCTACGAAGCTCCATTTGGCATTGGTTATTTAGTGGAAAATTTTAGATTATAAGAGAGCTTGAAAAGTCCTGTATTTTCTATTAATATTAAACTTATTATAATAATTACTTTAAATAATGATAAAACCATATTATAAAAAAGGTAAATTTGCCTTATATCAAGCTAATTCTTTGGATTTTTTAGCTAATGCTAAAGAAAATTCAGTTGACATGATTTTTGCCGATCCACCATATCTATTGTCTAACGGCGGCTTTACTGTTCATGCTGGCAAAATGGTTAGTGTTAATAAAGGTGAATGGGATGTAAGTAATGGTTACAAAAAAGATTTTGAATTTCATCTTGCTTGGATTAAGGCTTGTCACAGAGTTTTAAAACCAGGTGGAACTATTTGGATTAGTGGTACTTATCACTCTATTTATCAGTGCGGCTTTGCTTTACAAGTAAATCATTTTCATATTTTGAATGATATTGCTTGGTTTAAACCAAATGCTTCGCCAAACTTGAGTTGTCGTTTTTTTACTGCTAGTCATGAGACTTTGATTTGGGCTAGAAAAGACAAAAAAGGCAAACATAAGTTTAATTATAAACTAATGAAAGATGGTGATTGGCAAAAAGATTTTTTAAAAAAGCCAAATACCCAAATGAGGAGTGTTTGGTCAATATATCCGCCAAAAAAAGATGAAAAGAAGTTTGGTAAACACCCAACTCAAAAGCCAATTGATCTGTTAGTTAGAATTGTTTTAGCTAGCACAGATAAAGGTGATTTAGTTTTGGACCCATTCGCTGGTTCCTCAACCACTGGAATAGCCGCTGTTTTAAATGACAGAAAATTTATTGGTATTGATTTAGAAAAAAAATATTTAGATTTATCAATTCAAAGATTTGAAGATATAAATAATAATTAATATAAATACTATGAAAAAAGGCGGTACAGGAGGAGGAAACACAAAAACAGGCTTAAATTTTGAAGGAAAAGTCGATTTTATTACTTTTATTTCTAGACAAAAAGACTACTCCGTTGAGGGCATAAATATTTTTTATAAAAAGAAAAAAGTAGCCATGTCTTTTAAGAAATATGGTTTTTATGAATATTTAAAAAGTAATGGTGTAGATCATACAAAATTAATTTCAAAAAAATTATTACCAGATGATGCGATTTATGTTATTACAAATAATACTTTATTTATTTTAGAAATAAAGTTTCAAGAAGTTAGTGGATCTACTGATGAAAAATTGCAGACTTGTGATTTTAAAATTAAACAATATAGAAAATTATTAGCACAATTAAACGTGGAGGTAGAATATATTTATATTTTAAATGATTGGTTTAAAAAACCAGAGTATAAAGATATCCTTGATTATATTATTTCGATCAAGGGATGTTCTTATTACTTTAATTATTTACCATTATACAAAATCGGACTTCCTGTCCCTGGTAAAGCTTAAAATAAAAAAATAAGAAATGCTGTGTTTAAAAATATCAAAGTAGATTTAAGATAATTAAAAAATTTTATGCCAATTTTTCAAATCAAAAATAAAAAAGCTAACCAGGTTTTTTTGGATATTAATCATTTCAAAAATGAGGCTGATTTGAGAGATTTTTTTGCTGATAATCTTGAGCAACTTTTAGGAATGAGATTTCTCTCAATTGAATACCCAACTACCGACGGTAGAATTGATACTTTTGCCATAGATGAAATGAATTCCCCAGTGATCATTGAGTATAAATGGGGTCAGGATAATGCAATTTTTGTTCAGGGCTTGTTTTATTTAAATTGGCTCCAAAATAATAGAAAACATTTTGATTTACTAGTTGCTGATAAACTTGGTAAAGAAGAAAAGGTTAATTGGACGAGCCCGCGTGTTATTTTGGTGGCTCAAGGTTTTGATAATAGAACCATAACAGCGGTACAACAAGTTGAAAACGTAGAATTAATCAAATATGTTCCATATAGACAAGATATTTTATATTTAGAAAATGTTTATGTTCCAAATCAGTTGAAAAAAATTAAAGAAAAAAGCGTTAGCGCAGAGCTTGATGTAGAGAGAGTTTATGATATTAATTATCATTTGAGTAAACACCACTCAACTAATGAGATAAAAGATATTTTTTATAAATTACAAGAAAAAATACAAACCTTACCAGAAGTTGAAGAGGTAATAAATCAAAAAACGGGTATCACATACCGCACAACAAAAAGTTTTACAAGATTTGAGTTTGGTAAAACGGTCGTGGATGTGTTAGTGAGAAATGCTAAGTATAATGATCCGAAAAATTTAGTAGATGATATAACTGCGCATTTGTGGGGGTATAAAGGAAGAATTAAATTAAAGACACTTAAGGATGTTAATTATATTTTCGATATAATTAAACAATCTTATGAGGAGACTTTATAAAAATTACTGTCGCCACTAAAACAAAACCACCGCGACGCGGTGGTTTTGTTTTAGTTATCTTTATATTTATTATAGACTCTAGCCATCTCCTCAATCCAAAAAGCATCTTTTTCTGCTTCTGACGACCCTTTTCTTATTCTGCCCAATTTTTCGGCTAACAAATAAAAGCCATTGTATGGTTTATATTCGTCACTACTAACAGCAAAAGCGGAAATCATATAATTTTTACCAGATATGGTATTTATTTCTTCTAATAGTTGACTTCCATACAATCTGTCCAGATTCTTAGCGTGGTCTAGTCCTACTAATTTATAAAATTCGCCATAACTTATTGGCTCATTTTTCTTTAAGTTAATTAGTATTATATTAAAAGCTTCTTTAATTTTGTCTGGGTCAATTTTCATAATGTTATGTTTTAATTTTTTTATCATCCCGAGCAGAGCCGAGGGATTTATCTGCCACCACTTTAAAAAAATACTTCCACATCTCCCCGCTTTTGCAAAGCTCTTTAGTATCCGCTACACAAGTTTCCACAAAAGCACGTGGTTTGTCTTTACAGATTTTAAACACAGAATTTCTTTTGAAAGCTGGAATATGTAAATCTTTGATAATCTGCAAAGCAAAGTCTTGCCACTGATAAGCCGGTGGTTTTACTTTCTTTTGTTGTTTATTTTTGAAAATATCGCTTAAAGTTTGAAAACCTGTTTCCTCTGCCATAGCTTTATTCTGCAATTTTATTAAATATGCTAGAATTATAACAGAAAAGCTCTCAAGACTTAAATATTGACAAAAGAGCTAAAAAATATTATACTATATTTTATGTTAAAAATAGCCACTTATCCACAAACAATCTTACGGCGAACAGCCAAAGAAGTTAAGGTTTTTGATCAAGAGTTAAAAGACTTGGCTACTGCTATGGCCAAAATCATGTATGAAGATGACGGCATAGGTCTAGCAGCACCGCAGGTCTCTATTTCTCAAAGATTGCTAGTCATTGGCGCTAAAGACGGCAAAAGTTTTAAAGCTTATGTTAATCCAGAAATTACTTTT
>LBRC01000031.1:0-1481 GCA_000991205.1 Parcubacteria group bacterium GW2011_GWA2_36_10
GCTAAATTAGAATTCACATTAGCCATATCAATGACTTCTTTATTTAATTTTGTTGGATAGTCTGTTTTGTATTTCAAAATATCCCTAATAACACCAGTCAAAACATCTATCAAGGTTCTTGTGCCTCTCTTAAGCATGTCTAGTCTTTGTTTTTTTGAATAATTAGCTTGCCATAACTGTCCCATCACGGTTTTGGGTGTTGACATAGCCGCATCGGTTACAAAACTTTTGGCAAATTCATTTTTATCTTGTTCATATAAACCAGTAGAATCCATTAAAACTAACCCGTTAATTTTTAATTCCACGTCAGCTTGTAACATTGTTATTAGATCGATCGCCTTGTCTCCTCCTTGAGAGTGACCAAATAAAGTTAATTCTGTAATGCCTTGTTCTTTAATAAATTGCCTAATCGCTTGCGCTTGAGTATTTATCGGATCGTCATTATCAGCATTTTCTAATTTTGTGTTCACGCTAAAACTTTTGTTACCAGATTCTGTTTCATACTGTCTATTTTTAATCTTTTCTAAATTTTGTGCTGGCCTTTGTTCAAAATTCATAATTTATTTTAAAGTCATTAAAATAGCCCCAGCAGTGATCAAGGCAGCACCAATAGCCGAAACCCAAGTAAATTTTTGTCCTAAAAATAATAGAGCAAAAATTAAGACAAAAACCACACTCAAACGATCTAGCGCCGCCACGCCAGTGACTGGTCCATGTTTTAAAGCGAAAAAATAAAAAAGCCAAGACATGGCGCCAGCTAGGCCAGATAAAATAATAAATACCAAGGCTTTGCTATGAATAGTATTTAATAATTGAAACTTGCCTAGCAATAAAGAAACTATCACCAAAAATCCCGCCATTACAACAGCTCGGATGCTAGTAGCTAAGGTACTATCGATATTCTGAATACCAATCTTACCAAAGATAGCAACGAGAGCGGCAAAAGCCGCTGAAAGTAAAGCGTAAATAATCCACAAAGGCATAAAATAACTCTTATCTCATTAATATTTTAAGTATAAACAAAAGCCAGCCCCAAAACAAGAGGCTGGGCTTTCAAGCTTTAAGCAATTAAGCTTATTTATTCTTAAATCTATTACGACGGACCAATTTCTTTCTGCGTCTACGTTTGACTGAAAGTCTTTTATCCTTTAACTTTGTACCCATAGTTTAAAATCTGAATAATTCTTATGCCTACATTTATAGCACTTATTAATAAAAAAATCAATAGTTCTGGTTGTGTATGCCCCCTCGGCCTTGAGCTCGGGGCCGAAAGGTCGGGACATTCGACCGTTTTTTATATGAACAAAAGTGGTCGAAGACCATGAGCGAAATTCTGCAAAGCAGAATTGAGTCGAATGGTGGGCGTGGGGGGAGTCGAACCCTCGACTTCTACAATGTGAATGTAGCACTCTAACCACTGAGTTACACGCCCTTAGTAAAATGAACCAGCTTTGCGCTCCCTGCCTGCCGGCAGGCAGGTA
>LBRC01000031.1:1524-16881 GCA_000991205.1 Parcubacteria group bacterium GW2011_GWA2_36_10
GACTCACTTTGTTCGCTCAGGACTAATCTGAGACCATGAGTGAGCGAAGCGAATCGAATGGTCGTCCTGCCGGGACTCGGACCCGGGACCCCCACTTTATCGCCCAGAGGGCGACCACCCTTTGGGTGGTAAGAGTCCAATGTCAATTATTCTCCGCTACTGGTGGGCATAGACGGACTTGAACCGTCGACCCCCACTTTATAAGAGTGGTGCTCTAACCGACTGAGCTATATGCCCATCAGTAGCGGACAAAATTGAGTGAAAACATAACCATTATAAAGGAAGCTTAGAGTTTTGTGAAGCACCTTGACCTAAGCTCTATTGATTAGGCTTAGTTTATTTTTAAGCTCCACTAAAACTATTTCTTGGCTATCCTTTAAATTGCTAGTCAATAAAAATTTAACAAAGTTTTTATCTCCCAAACCCGTCCACTCTCTGCTCAAGTCTACAGCATTGATATTTGCCTTGCTATATAACCAAACTTCAGTGGTCTCAAAATCTAACTGATAAAAAATAATAGCTATGTCTGTATTAGGGGTAGTTAAAATTAAATTTTTTATTAAATCCAAAAAATCTTCTGGCAAATGATTTTTTTCTTGATGCTCTAAATAAGAAAACAAAATGCTGGTCTTTTTTTGCAAACGCGCTAAAACTTTACCCCAAGTCTTTAACATGGCGATGTCTTTGGTGCGATATAAAAATTCAATAATTTTTGTTCTATCCGCACCGGCTACTAATAAAGCGCTGGCAATCTCTAAAGTTTGTGGCTTGACTTGAGCAGACTGAAAACTATTAGTGGCCGCGATCATACTGGTCAATAAAGCGGTAGCCATGTCTTTATCTAAATTTTCTTTTAAAAATTCATAAGACATTTCTCCAAGTGAAGTTGCCGTAGTATCAACAATATTTAAAGCCCCAAAATTTTCATTGACTAAAGTGCGATCAAGGTTAATAATTTTTGTCTGATAAAAAAACTCGGTGTGTTTTAGAAAAGTATCCCCCAAAACATTTAAATTACTGGCTCCAAATACTAAGATCAAATCATACAAATAATCCGTATTTTTACTCGTCACATCCTGATCAGTAAAGACACCTTGCTCTGGAATAATATCAATCACCAAATTATCTTCTTTGACATCATAACTTAATTGTTTGACTTTAGTTTTGCTGATGTCTAATAAAATTTGAAATTTACCCTGCGGTTGCAAATCAGTTTCTACTTTATATGGCAATTTAATAAAATTTAATTTATTTTTCGTATTAGCGAAGACTAGATCAAAATCTTTTTTTTCTTTAGTTAAAAAAATAGCCCAAGCCAAAGCGGTGGCCAAAACGTCTAAACTAGCTGCTTCTGAACCAGTCAATAAAATCCGACGAGCGTCGGTCAAAAGAGTTTTTAGTTGTGAGTGGGAAAATTCCATTCAATTCATTAGCTTGATTTAGACTGCCATCGACAAGTATAACCACAAAATATACTAGAAAAAAGAGATCTTGTCAACCAAATAAGCCTAAAATTACGAAAAAATATTTTTTAAGCCCTATTATTGACATTTTGCCAGATTTTTAGTAAAGTAAAGCCAATTATGGGCTTTTTTTAATTCTTAAACCCAAAATAAAGCTATGAATGTCAGTTCGGTTGCTAGACAATTAAAAGTCACTACCCAGGAGTTGTTAGAAAAACTGCCCAGTTTAGGTTTTGACGTTGGTTTAAGAGCTATCAAAATCGACGATAAACTAGTGCCAAAAATTGTTGCTGCCTGGAAACACCAGCAAAAACGCGATGCTTTTCGGGCCACTTTTTCTGATATCCAAGAAATTCGCGGCAACGAAGGTGATAATCTTACTCCCAAAGAAAAAAAGGAAGTCAATATCCCTGAAGTGATAATTGTCAAAGATCTAGCCGAACTGATGCGTTTACCAGTAGCCAGACTTATGGCCGAACTGATGCGCAATGGCATCATGGTATCTTTAAATGAAAAAATTGATTTTGACACTGCCTCGATTATCGCCGAAGACCTAGGCTTTAAAGCGACTAAAAGTGACCAAGCTGTTGTAGAAGAAAGCAGTCAGAGAGAGAAATTAGAACTTTTACTTTCACAACGCACAGCCAAAACCACTACTCGCCCACCAGTCGTCGTCGTCATGGGACACGTCGATCATGGTAAGACTAAATTACTCGACGCTATCCGTGAAACCAATGTCGTCGATCAAGAAGCTGGCGGCATTACTCAACATATCGGTGCCTATCAAGTGACCACTCATGATCATTTGATTACTTTTTTAGATACTCCCGGTCACGAAGCTTTCAAAGCCATGCGTTCTCGTGGGGGCCAAATCGCTGATGTCGCTATTTTGGTCGTGGCGGCTGACGATGGTTTGCAGCCACAAACTTTAGAAAGTATTGCTGTCATCCAAAAAGAAAAATTACCTTTCCTTGTGGCGATTAATAAAATCGATAAAGAGGGTGCTGACATCGACCGAGTCAAACAACAATTATCCGAGCTAAACCTAGTGCCAGAAGATTGGGGGGGTAAAACTATTTGTCAGCCAATTTCTGCCAAGCAAAAAACTGGTATCAATGAAATTTTAGATTTAGTTTTATTAGTCGCTGACTTAAACGACTTGAAAGCTGACGCTACTGGCGCCGCTGTTGGCACGATCATTGAATCACATGTCGATAAAAGTGAGGGTCCAGTCGCCACTGTCTTAGTCCAAGCCGGCACTCTAAATATCGGCGATTTATTTATCGTAGGTAGCGTTTCTGGCAAAATAAAAACCTTAAAAGACTGGAAGGGCAAAGATGTAAGTCAAGCATTACCTGCTACGCCGATTAAAATCTTGGGTCTCAAACAAATTCCCGCCATTGGCGAGATCTTAGAAGTTATACTTAACAAAAAAGATTTTAAAGCTAAAAATAAAAACTTAAACACTTATAAAACTTCTTCTACTACTATCCACTATAACAATCAAAGCGAAGACTTGGACAGCGAAAATATTCTCAACTTGATTATCAAGTCTGATGTTTTAGGCTCAGCTGAAGCTATCGAAGGAGCTTTGAACAAAATCGCCGTTGAAGGCAGTAAAGCCAAAGTAATCAAAAAAGGCTTAGGTCAACTGACTGAAGCTGATGTGCTAAATGCGGAAAGTGCCAAGGCCTTATTAATCGGTTTTCATGTAAAAGTTAACAAAGCTTTACATAGCTTAGCTGATGATAAAAGAGTCACTATCCTCTACTTTGATATTATCTATAAACTACTAGAAGACATCGAAGCTCGATTGAAAAAACTAAAAAGTAAAAAAACTATTCACAAACTTTTGGGTAAATTAGAAGTCTTAGCAATTTTTAAAACCAATAAAAAAAGTATGATTGTTGGCGGTAAAGTTATCAGTGGTAAAATTATCAAAGCAGCCAAAATCAAACTCCTCCGCAATAACGAGATTGAAACTATTGGTGAATTAGGTAGTCTACAGGCCGGAAAAGTTGATGTGACCGAAGTAGTCGAGGGTCAGGAGGCTGGTCTAGAATTTATCGGTGAGCCAATCATTCAAGTCGGTGATACTTTAGAATTTTTTGAAGAAATTTATGAGTAAAAGAACCGAACAAGTAGCTGAACTTTTGCTGCAAGAAATAAACAAAGTTTTAGTGAGAGATTTTGAAGCTCCACTAGGCACTTTTGTCTCTGTCTCTGTCACTACGGTTGCACCTGATTTAAAAAACGCCACGGCTTATTTGAGCATCATGCCGAATAATAAAATTGGCACAGTTTTGGAAGCCGTCAGAAAGTTCACACCCCATATCCAAAGAATTGTGAACAAAACTTTAAAAATGAGATTTGTACCGCGTATCAATTGGGAGATTGATGAGCGTGATTTAAAATACGCCATCATCGACGAAGCACTCGCCAAATAAAGGAGAAAACCATGCCACTGACTGTTTGTCCGCACTGCAAAAAACACCAAGAACATCCAAACCAAAACCACTGTCCTTATTGCGGAACCAACCTTAGCGGCCAATATTCAAACCCAAATATGTGTGGCCATCGTCTTCACCGATCATTAAATGATCCGCACTTTAAATTCTGCTTTAAATGTGGTGTAAACATGAAAAGCGACCACGGCTGGGAAGCAGTCGCCTTAATGCCGATGATCTAGAGCTCCTCCTGGCACCCGCCAGCAGGAGCTTTTCTTATTGACCTAAAAGCTAAAATAAGCTAAACTACTTCGTTATGAATATAGCTAAAGATAAGGCCATTCAAATCAGCCAAGCAATCGCTCGAGCTGAAAATATCTTAATCATCTCCCACGCTAAGCCAGATGGCGATACTTTGGGCGCTGCTTTTGCTTTGACTAATTATTTATTAAGTCTAAATAAAAATGTCACTAATTTTTGTCTAGATACTTTGCCAGAGATGTTTAGCTTTTTGCCAAATAGCCACCGACTTACAACTGATCATTTAGTTTTTACTAAAAAATATGATTTAGTAATTATCGTGGATTCTGGTAGCCTGAACTATGCTGGCGTCGATAAATTAATCACTGCCTTACAGCCTGGTTTTACTTTGATTAATATCGATCATCATGCTTCTAATATGCATTATGCCGAGATTAATTTAGTCATCACCGAAGCCGCTTCTTGTACGGAAATATTATTTTATTTATTCGCTACTTGGCAAATAGCTTGGACCAGTGAGATCGCTACTTGTTTATTATGTGGTCTAGTGACTGATACCGGCGGCTTTGTCAATCCAGCTACCCAATATCATACTTTAGAAGCGGCCAGTGAATTAGTAAGACACGGCGCAAATTTGTGGCAAGTTTTACAAAATACAGCTTATCGCCAAAATATAAATAATTTAAAACTTTGGGGACTAGCTTTTAGTCGCTTAAAAAAAGTGGCTAAATATGATTTAGTTTATACTTTTTTAACACAAGAAGATTTTATAAATTGCGAGGCCGATGAATCAGCCACCGAAGGGATCTCAAATTTTTTACATATCTTAAAAGAAGCCAAAATTATCTTAGTCTTAAAAGAAACTAGTGATGGCTATGTCAAGGGCTCGATGAGAACAGCTGAAGATGATATTGATCTCGCGAAATTTTGTCAAAAATTTGGTGGCGGTGGCCACCAGAAAGCGGCTGGCTTTAGCTTGCCAGGCAGGTTAGTTTATGATAAAAATAAATTAAGCATTATATAAATATTTTTCTACTTGTTAACTTTATAACTTGCAAACTACTATGTTAATCCCAACAGTCATCGAAAAAAGTAATAATGGCGAAAGAGCCTATGACATCTACTCTCGCCTACTTAAAGATCGCATCATTTTTTTGAGCGAAGAAATCGATGAGCATAGTGCCAATTTAGTCATTGCTCAACTATTATTTCTCGAAGCTCAAGACAATACTAAGCCTATCAAAATGTATCTGAACTCTCCTGGTGGCTCGGTCACTGATGGTCTAGCCATTTATGACACGATGCAATACATCAAAGCACCGGTCTCTACTATTTGTGTAGGTTTAGCTGCTTCGATGGCCGCTGTCTTGCTGGCGGCTGGTGAAAAAGGACAAAGATTTGCTTTACCAAATTCAGAAATTTTGATTCATCAGATTATGGGTGGAGCAAGTGGTCAAGCTTCTGACATTAAAATCAAAGCTGAACAAATTCTAAAACTAAAAACTCAACTCAATAAAATTTTACATCAACACACCGGAAAATTATTAACGAAAATTGAAAAAGATACTGATCGAGATTACTACATGACAGCTCAAGAAGCTTTAACATATGGTTTGATCGATAAAATTTTAATAAATAAATAAAAAATACTTTTCAAAATTTTTAAAATGTGTTAATATCGAAAACAAGGCGGGTGGGGTTCTTTAACTCCAAAGTAACCGTCCCGGGAGATCATTAGCGCAAGGCTCACTCGTGGCCGAAAGACCTTGAATGACGCCATTGCAAAATGCTGATGATCTTTTTTAATTTGTAAACATCAAGCTTTTAAAACAATGAATTTTTTCTTAAAAAATCATCCAAATAAATTTCTAGCCTATTATAATCTAGGCTTAAGCTTTTTGCCTCTCAAAATCAAACAGTAAACTGAAAGGTTTATCAAATATGGAATATTTAATCTTCGCCATTGTCTGGCTGCTAGGCTTGTTTTTTGGTTATCTTTTGAAAAAAGTCATGACCACCAAATCCGTCAAATCAGCTGAACGAAAGGCAGAACACATTTTAGAAGAAGCGAGAAGTAAAAATAAAAGTTTAGAGCTCGAAGCAAAAGTTAATGCTCTAGCCGTCATCGAAGAAGCAAAAAAAGAAGAAAAAGAAAGACGCCAACGCTTAACGGAATTAGAAAACCGTTTGGGCAAACGAGAAAATTTGTTTGACCAAAAACTATTAGAATTTGAAGATAAAAAACAAAAAATAGATAATTTACAAATTGAGCTCGAAAAAAATAAAGAAGAAGTAAAGTCCGTCAAAGAACAGCAATTTGCTAAACTCGAAAAAATTGCGCAATTAACTCAAGAGGAAGCCAAAGATGTTTTATTAAAAAACACGGAAAGTCGCATGCAAGATGAATTGCTTCACCGCATGCGTAAACTGGAAAATCAAGCCAATGACGAACTAGAACAAAAGGCTAAAAATATTTTGTCTACGGTCATCGAACGCTGCGCCGCTCCTCATACCGCGGAAACTACCACTACCACTGTTGCTTTACCAAATGACGAAATGAAAGGTAGAATCATCGGCCGTGAAGGTCGCAATATCAAAACCATTGAACAGCTCACTGGTGTCGAAATCATCATCGATGATACTCCAGAGTCCATCATGGTCTCTGGCTTTAATCCTATCCGTCGACATCTAGCCAAACGCTCTATCGAAAAATTGATGGCCGATGGTCGTATCCACCCTACTCGTATCGAAGAAGTGGTAGCCCAAGCTAAAAAAGATTTAGCCCAAGATATCAAAAAAGCCGGTGAAGAAGCGGCTTACAAAGCTGGTGTCATCGGTCTAGATACTAAACTACTCCAGATTTTAGGTCGTTTAAAATACCGCACCAGCTATGGTCAAAATCAATTACAACATGCTTTAGAAGTTTCTCATTTATCCGCTTTATTGGCTGGCGAGCTTGGAGCTGATGTCAACGTGGTCAAAAAAGGTGGTTTACTACATGACATTGGTAAAGCTTTGGATCACGAAATCCAAGGCTCACATCCAGACATCGGCTATGACTTGATGAAAAAATTTGGGCTTCCAGAAGAAGTCGCCTACATGTCTATCGCCCATCATGAAAATGAACCAAAAACTTTAGAGGGTGTAATCGTCAAAATCGCCGATGCTATTTCTGGCTCTCGTCCTGGTGCTAGACGCGATAGTTTTGAAGAATATATCCAACGTTTAACAGAATTAGAAAATACGGCTAAGAGTTTTAAGGGTGTAGAAAAAGCTTACGCGATCCAAGCTGGCCGTGAAATCAGAGTGATTGCTTCATCTGAAGAATTAGATGATTATCAAGCCACTAAACTAGCTCGCGATATTGCCGACAAAATCGAAGCCGAGCTTAGATACCCAGGCGAAATCAAGGTCAATGTCATCAGAGAAAAAAGAATTGTTGAATATGCCAAATAAGACGATCAAAATTTTATTCTTTGGCGATGTGGTGGGCTCACTGGGCAGAAAAGCTGTCAAAATCATGTTGCCAATTTGGCAAAAAAAATATCAAACTGATTTAAGTATTGCTAATATCGAAAATCTTGCTCATGGCAAAGGCCTAACTTTAAAAACACTACAAGAAATAAAAGCAACTGGTGTAGATTTATTTACTGGTGGTAATCATATTTGGTCCAAAGAAGATATCTTGGAGATTGAAAAAGTGGAGAAATTCCCCATCGCCTTTCCGGCTAACGACTCTCGGACTTTCCCTGACTACACCTATCAAAGTAAAAAAGTCCAAAATCAAGACGTGATTGTTTTTAATCTTTGCGGTCGTACTTTTATGCAAGACGATAATTTAAGCAATCCGTTTTTAGCGGCTGATAAATTTTTAGCTAGCTTCCCTCCAGATGCTATCACTATTTTAGACTTTCATGCTGAAGCAACTTCAGAAAAACGTGCTCTCGGTCTATATCTAGATGGACGTATCTCCGCAGTATTAGGCACTCACACTCATGTACCTACTAATGCCGCGCAAATTTTAGCTAATGGCACCGGCTACATCACCGATGTCGGCATGATCGGTTCCTATCCATCGGTCATCGGTGTGGAGGCGCAAGTGATCATCGATAAATTCGTCAACGAAAGCACTTTAAGCCATCGTTACCCAGACTCTGGTCAAATCGAAATAAATGCTTTATTATTAGAGATAGATAAGGATAGCAAAAAAACAGTGGCTATCCAAAATTTAAGAGAAATATTAGCCAATTAATTTTATGCACAAAGCAGAACTTATCGACGCCGTAGCCTTTAAAGCTGCCGTCGGCAAAAAAGACGCCGAAGCGGTCATTGAGGCCTTAGAAGCTGTCATTATCGACAAACTAAAACAAGGTCAAGAAGTGACCTTGACTGGCTTCGGAAGTTTTATGGCCAAAGAGCGTTCCGCTCGCTTTGGTGTCAATCCTCAAAATCCCAAAGAAAGAATCGAGATCCCTAAAGTGACAGTACCAAAGTTTAAAGCTGGCAAAACCTTAAAAGATGCCCTCAAAAAATAATTATACCAATTTTTGGACCATCAGCTTTTTTGTCTTGCGCATTCCAATCGGCTATCGAGTCTAATAAATTATCACTGCTATAAATAAAATCAGCGCCCAGTCTAGTACCGGGATCATTAGTAATAAATTTATCATCTACATAACCCTTGACTACTAACATGTGATACTCTGGTCCGCCATTTTTAAAATTTGGATTAGCTAATTTTTTACCATTAGCTGGAACAATCAAAGGCTGACCAGTTTGTAAAATATTTTTTATTTTTTCTTGATTTAAATCATAAACTAATTCTACTTGATAAGTAGAATTTTTTTCAACAAATTTTTTAAACTCTTGAGCTGGCAAGTTTGCATGCACGCCCCAATTGGTTAGTTGCCAATCAACCAAAGTATTGATCAATTTTTCTGTGTCTGCAGCTGTACTAAACTTTTTATTTTGATAATAATAATCTAGCATTAAAAAACTAGCTTCCTCGCAAGCATCTTGATAGGGCTGTTCCCAATTTGCACTCGGTGCTTGAGATATAAACGGGACATTGAGATTTATATTTTGTATTTTTGGTTTAATTGCGAAATCTTCTTCTGGCTGTTCCTCATCAGGTTTTACTTCATCTTTTATTTCCTCTTGAGTACTAGTGACAAAATCTTGATAATTTTGCGCCACCGGTAAATCTACTGCTATTAGCTTTGGCTTTTTATTTTGCCAAACAAAAAATCCCCCCACTAAAAATATTAAAATTAAACCTAAAATTAATTTCTTTTTCATATTATCATCTTAGCAAGAAAAACAAAATTTAACAAAAGGAAAAGAGACCGAGTCGTTTTGACTGGCCTCCCATCTACAGAGAGTCTGGTGCTAGAGCCCCAAACTATTGATTGCGCCGCCGTTTTGCTGCACAGTGTCTAAGATTTGATTGATAAGTGTCAACATCTTATACACTATGTCTAAGCCTAAAGTATACAACTCTGGCGCAAACATCTTGAATAACACCAGTAAAAATATTAGCTGAAAAAACATTCCCAAAGCTTTAAACATATTTTTGCATGGTTGCTTACAAGGCCCGAAGACGAACATGAAGGATGACTCGACGCTCATCCCCAAGCACTTTGTAAGTACTCAAGATGTTCTCTGCAGGCTTATAAACACTAAGGTTTAATGTCCATAGTCCTGCAGAAAACTTTTATTTTTAAAGGAACTCCTCCTCCACCTTAAATAAAGCACAAAAAAGTGAGTTTGTCAAGACTAATTAAATATCCTTGCCCGATACTGCAAAGCCTCTAAAATATCTGCCTCAATGATTTGCTCCCTGCCAGCTAGATCAGCTATGGTACGTGCTACTTTTAAAACTTTAAAATAAGCCCGCGCTGATAAAGCTAATTGTTTAGCAGCTGTTTGTAAAATATCTTCACTTGTTTTCTCTAAATAACAATATTTTTTTAATAATTTATGATTGAGCTGATTATTAAATAAAATATTTTCTTTGCTAAATCTATTTCTTTGTTTTAACTGCGCTTGCGTAATTTTGGCTCTAACTGTATCTGAATTTTCTTGCAAAACACTGACTTGTTTGAGCTCTTTGATCTCTACTCGCTGGACTAAAAGATGCAAATCAATACGATCAAGTAGTGGTCCAGATAACTTTTTCTGATAGCGCTCAATTTCGACTGGCTT
Source organism: Parcubacteria group bacterium GW2011_GWA2_36_10 (assembly GCA_000991205.1). Classification (GTDB taxonomy): domain Bacteria; phylum Patescibacteriota; class Patescibacteriia; order UBA1558; family GWA2-36-10; genus GWA2-36-10. The sequence continues at coordinate 11,900 of LBRC01000031.1, forward strand.
ACAACGACACTCTTTACTTTTATCCGTCAAATAGCCACAGGGACAAGGATTAGCGGTCGCTAATAAAATAAAGTCAGCCGGAAAATTACAAGTACCTTTGATACGTGAGACCGTAATAATTTTATCTTCTAAAGGCTGACGTAAAGCTTCTAAAACTACGCGCGGAAACTCTAAAATTTCATCTAAAAATAAAACATTATTGTGAGCCAAAGATATTTCACCGGGCTTGGGTGTCGATCCTCCGCCGACAACCGAAGACACCGAAGCAGAGTGATGCGGGCTACGCAAAATCCGACTATTAATCAACGGTTGCTCAACTGATAATAAACCAGCCAAACTATGCACCTTACTAGTAGCTAAGGCCGCACTAAAATCTGGCGCTGGTAAAATAGACAAAAAAGCTTTAGCGAGCATAGTCTTGCCCGCTCCGGGAGGGCCGACTAACAAAACATTATGCCCACCAGCGGCTGCTATCTCTAAGACTCTTTTGGCTTGCATTTGTCCTTTGACATCCTGCCAATCAACCGCGTCTTTGGCTAAACAACCGGCGAAAATAGCCGGCTTGGCTGGACTAATGATTTTATCACCTTGCAAATGCAAAATAACTGCTTGTAAATTTTCTGCCGGGAAAATACTAATATCTTCAATATAAGAGGCTTCTTTGGCATTGGCTAAAGGCAAAAAAACTTCAGTAAAACCAAAGTCTTTGAGTAACGAAACACAAGCTAAAACTCCTTTGACGCTTTTTAGCTCGCCACTCAAAGCTAACTCACCAATAAAAGCTTGCTTTGCTTCCGTCTGCCAAGCTAGCTGTTCACTGGTTTGTAAAATACTCAAAGCAATCGCTAAATCAAAAGCACTGCCCTCTTTACGGATTTGGGCGGGAGCTAAATTGACCACCACTTTCATACGGGGAAATTCCCAGCCACTATTTTCAATCGCCGCCCAAACTCGCTCTCTGGCTTCAGAAACAGCGGCGTCTGGTAAGCCGACTAAAACAACCGTCGGCAAATGCCGAGACAAATTTGTTTCCACTTCTACTACTGTGCCGTTTAAACCCAAGGTAGTAATAGTATAAATTTTATTTTTTTGAAACATAAAAATCGCTTTCCTTATTTCTTCTCCTCTATCTTAAAACTAAGCTAAAATTTTGTCAAATTGCCCCTTTGTCTAAAAAATAGTAAAATAATATTATATAAATAAAAATATGAAAAAAATTTTACTTTTAACTACTTGCTTATTCCTCTTACTGCCACTTTTGGCTAAAGCCGACATGGGGCCAAAGCCCAGCATGACCTTTAACTTTATTTACGAAACACCAAATGCTCCAAAAATAATTAGTGGCCAATTATTTTACTGCTTAGATGACACTTGCCAAAAAACAGAAGCCCTAGAAGAAATGGGACCACAAAGATTTGAGTGTCAGCCAGAACAAAATAGCTGCTTTTCAATGACTTATGGCTATTTCCCTGATAAGCGTCAAAAAATAGCTATTACTTTTGAAGATAAAATCAGAGAAAGTGCAGTTTTTACCACCAACAATTTTGATTCTTTTTTTGATGTCTATGTCTATGGCGATGACTTAAAATTAAACGATAAATTAAAAATAAAAGAAACGACTAGCCTAAAAAAACTTGGTCGTTCACTACCATTTTTTCAATTACCAAATATACTCTTTACTATTATTATAGAATTATTATTGATCAGCTTATTATTTTGGCGTGCATTATCTAAAAAAATCTTCCTTTCTGTATTATTCGCCAATATTATTTCCTTAACTATTTTTTGGGGCATTTTGTACCTTGGTCTTCTGTTGCCAAATATTAGTAAGCTAATTAATCTATTTTACTTAGAATTATTAATCTTTATTTTTGAGGGTTTATTTATCTATTGGTTTAATCAAAAAAATATCTCCCCTATAAAAGCTCTGGCTATCAGTTTTTTACTAAATGTCTGTAGTTTTCTTAGTGGCCTTATTCTCTTCCCTTTTTTAATTTAAAATACTCAATCCAAGGGACTTTTGATATTTTCCCAAAAATCTCGCGCCACCGAAGTGTAAATTTCGGTGGTTTTCAAACTACTATGCCCTAATAATTTTTGGATATAGCGAATACTCACACCACTCTCTAATAAATGCGTCGCAAAACTATGACGCAAGCTATGACAGCTGACATCAGTTTTGATTCCGACCTTCTTGCAGGCCTGCTCAAATATTTTCTGTGCTGTTCTAATAGTCACGTGTCCCTTATTTTCAAAACCTGCAAATAAATATTTTTGCCCTGCCGGCAAAGTCGCTAAATATTTACGCGTTAATTCCAAACTACTTTGGCTTAACAAAGTATATCTGTCTTTATTACCTTTGCCTCCGCGCACAAAGACAAATTTATTGGCTAAATCTAAATCCCTGATCTCCAAAGACACCACTTCTGACACACGCAAACCTGAACCATACAATAAACTCAAAAGTAATTTGTGCTTAATATTTACAGTGACTGTAAGCAAACTTTGAATTTGTATTTTAGACAAAACTTGCGGCAAATGTTTTTCCCGCTTGGGCCTCACGACACTAAAAAACAGCCGCCTTTTCAGCACCTGCTCATAATAAAACTTTAAAGCCGAAATAACGAGATTTAAAGAAGTGTTAGTATAATTTTGACCTTTTAAAAATAATAAAAAGTTTTTGACATCTTGCGCATCTACTGCTCTGGCAGATTTACCACAAAAATCCAAAAACTTTTGATTATGCGCTAAATAACTTTTAATAGTCCGTCTACTAAAACCCCTAATAATTAATTCTTGAGCTAAAGTAGCTAAAGGATGACTAGTAGACAAGGCTAAAGACCTGTTTTGAACAGGTAATAAATCGCTCTTCATAAAGACTTCTGATTAATACTTAACTATTTACACTTTGGCCTAAATTAGCTAATATGTCAATAGGTGCGTATATACAGTGATAAGTGGAAATTCGCTTCGCTCTTTCCACTTATCGCGCGCGGTTACCCCCGCTGCTGGGTTTGTTCGCTCCGCGAAACGAAATATTTTTCAATATTTTTTCTCTAATAAGAATTTTTTGTTGAAGAATTTAAAAAAGGAATGGAATTTTTATTTTAATGAGGGGGATATAAGGTATTTTTTGCTCCGTTCCTCCGCAAAAAATAAATTTATTATTTAATGGAAAATTGTTATAATACCACTGTAAAAAACACTATGGCTAAAAAAACTCAATCCACAAGATTAACAAATCAACATAAAGAATCTCAAGGTGTAGTTGGTATATTTGGAGATGGAGCAAAGTCTCACGATATAACAGTTGGTAAAATTTCACACCTTGTAATCGAACAACTTGAAAAGGAATTTCTTCAATTATCTTTTAGATATAGAACAAGTATCAAAAAGGAGGAAATAAACGAAGCGCTAAAGAAAATTGATCCAGAATTGGGGCAAACCCTTTTTGTGTCAAATTCAAGTATTATCCCAGATGGCGGAATAATTGAAGTAAAAGATGATAATGGCAATTGGAGAGTATTACTTGTAACAGAAGCTAAACATCAGGGGAAAGACATTGAAAATATCCAAAAAGGAAATCAAGTTGGTAAAAACAACAATCAAGACCTGATGGCTGCTGGTAATGCAATAGAAAGATCACATAAAAACATATCAGAAATTGCTAACTTTATGCTATATGAATCCCATTTTCCCTATATCTTATTTTTGGAAGGATCAAATTTTCTTACCGAAACTATTTCGATTAAAAGACCTGATGGAAGAGTGGTCACACTTAATTATAATTCAGGGATGCTAAATAGATTAGACAGATTGACCTCTGCAAATTATGGAATGCCAATTAACACTAATTTATGTAAAAATAAATTTGTTAAACATAAAGATAAAACCTTCATGCTTCAAGCAGCTTCAATATATACACAAGGTAATGGTGGAAAATGGGATGCAAAAGAAATGTTTGACATTATGATTGAAATTTCAACAATCTCTCTTCAAGTATTAGGAAGTGAGTTATTTAAACAGTTAACCAAGCGAAAATAAGAGATTTATTCATTTAACATAATCTGACAATGGCAAGAAATGCAACAAACAAATTATTGCAAAAGGCTAAAGAATCAAAGAGTGATGAGTTTTACACTCAACTTTCAGATATAGAAAGTGAATTGCAACACTACAAAGGTCATTTTAAAGATAAAGTGGTTTTTTGTAATTGCGATGACCCTAGAATTAGCAATTTCTTTAATTATTTCGCTTTAAACTTCAAAGAGTTGGGATTAAAGAAAATAATAGCTTCTTGCCATAGAAAACAAGAAAGAAATTTATTTAATACTAAAGAATTTGAAAGTGGTTTTTATTATGAATATTCAGGTGCTCCAAAAGAAAAAATAAACCCAAGTTCAAATGACATGATTCATTTTAAAGGAGATGGCGATTTTCGTAGTGCTGAATGCATTGAACTATTAAAACAATCAGATATTGTTATTACCAATCCTCCATTTTCATTATTCAGGGAATACGTAGATCAATTAGCGAAATACGATAAGAAATTTTTGATAATTGGCAACGTTAATGCTATTACCTATAAAGAAATTTTTAAATTAATTAAGAAAAACAAGGCGTGGCTAGGAATAAATCTAGGTAGAGGTATTTCAGGTTTTATTGTACCAGAACACTACGAGCTTTACGGAACGGAAGCTCGTATCGATAGTCTTGGAAATAGAATAATCTCCCCAAATAACTGTTTATGGCTAACTAATTTAGACACATCAAAAAGGCACGAAGACATTAATCTTACAAAGAGATATTTTGGAAACGAAATTGATTATCCTCGTTACGATAACTATGATGGAATTAATATAGATAAAACAAAAGATATTCCTTTAGATTATGCAGGTGTTATGGGGGTGCCTATAACCTTTTTACATAAATACAATCCAGAGCAGTTTGAATTAATTAAATTTAGAAAAGGAAATGATGAA
>LBRC01000032.1 GCA_000991205.1 Parcubacteria group bacterium GW2011_GWA2_36_10
ATGGACTCTAGATATTTAGGCATTTCCAAACCTTGGTTTTCTAGATCGTATCTTAATTCACTGATCATTTTGTGAACTTCATTGTGAATTAATTTTTCTGGTATTTCATCGATAGTAGCGGTGGTGACTAAATTTTCCATGACTTCAGCTTCGATTTTTTGTTGCTCTCTATTTTGTTTATCTTTTAAGATATTATCGCTAATTTGTTTTTCTAAAGCCACTAAATTTTCGAAACCAAATTCTTTAGCTAATTCATCATTAAGTTCTGGTAAAGTTCTGGTAAAAACTTCCAAAACCTTTATTTTAAAGTGAGCTTCTTTTTTAGCTAGACTTGCTTGATAATAATTTTCCGGAAAAGTAAGATCAAATTCTAGCTCATCTCCCGCTTTAGCTCCAACTAATTTTTCTTCAAAGCCTGGCACCATGCGACCTTCACCTAAAACCAAAGGATGTTTGTAGCTGACGCCACCTTCTAGTACTACTTTGTTCATGGATACTTCAAAGTCCATCACAACTTTATCTCCCATTTGAGCAACACGATCAACTAAAACTTCTTTAGCACGCATGCGCTTTAGCTCGTCCATAGTTTTATTTGTATCTTCTTGGCTGATTTTTACTTCCGTTGTTTTAATCTCTTTTTCTTGCCAATTACCCAAAGTCACTTTTGGTAGCAGCATGACAGTAGCGATATAAACGACTGGGTTTCCTGGGGCTAATTTCTCGATCTTAATATCTGGTTCACCAATGGTAATTAATTTCTCTTGGGTGACAGCTTGAAAAAAAGAATGGTTGATGATATCACTTAAAGCTTCTTGATAAATATTCATTTCACCAACTTTAGCTTTTATTTTTTCATAAGGAGCTTTACCTGGGCGAAAGCCGGGGATAGTACTTTTTTGACCGAGTCTGGTAGCAGCTTTTTTCAAGTGTTCATCAAACTCTTCCAATGGCACTTCAATGCTTAATTCCACTTGGCTTTTACCTAAATCTTTTTTATCTACTTTCATAAATATATTTATATTAAAATCAAGCCTGATTATAGCCAAGATAGCTTAATTTGTCAATAAAAAGAGGCCCAACACGTGGAGTGTGTTGGGCCGGAGAAAAAATGTGTGTCATAAGTATCATTGGCGCGAGAGTTTAGTTGACGTGGGTCAATAATTTCTCGACACCGGTGCGTTGACGCAGTTGTTGCATGCCGCCATCGCCAATACCTTCGGTGACCTGATGTTCACTGTCCATCTGAAAACACAGAGCGTTGAGTTTGTCTCGGGCAAACTCTGCGAGCGAAATGATCTGGGTGCTGAAAATGACACTGACACCAGATAGTGCAAGAGTGTGCAGTAGGTCTCGACCAAGTTCCAGGCCAGCCATTTCTTGCGTGCCGGTGCCAACTTCATCCAGCACCAAAACCACTTGTTTACCGTCAACGCCCTTGATCCCCTTGAGGATGTTGCGGATCTTACCAAGCAACATTTCACAAGTGGAGCCTTGACCTCGCTGGGCAATGAAGACCATGCCCAACACTTTCTTGACATTGAAGCGGAAGAACTCACCGAAGACCGGCAAACCGCTTTGTGCCAGGTAGATATTGGCGACGATGCTGATTTGGGTTTCGCTCTTGCCACCACCATGATGACCAGTCAAGACGATCATGCGACCGTTGAGTTCGGGCAGAGAATGAATCGGCGTCACTTCACCCTTCTTCAGACGGCAAAGCAGTTGAGTGGGATAGAGCTGACCAAAGTCAACGACGTGACCATTAGTCACTATCTCCGGCTGGCAGATCGGCACACCGAACTTGTGAGCTGTGGCTTGCACAGACTCCAAAAGGTCGATTACCGTACGAAGTTGTAGATAGTACGCAGCAAAGAACTGCCGTTGGGCCTCCAAAGCTTGGTAGATATCGTTGAACTCCTTGCCGCGGTATTCGTTACTAATGGCGAACCAACGATAGTGCCTGTCCATGCTTGAGGAGAAGGCTTTGATTGGCCAAAAGAACGAGTCAAGCTGCGCTTGAGCTAAGGCAATCAAGGCATTGTTAGTTTTGGCACGAAGGGTTTTGGCCTTTGCATCTTTCACAAGCGTCTCGGCCATTACCATCTGTCGTTTTTTTTCGCCATCGTAACCCTCAAAACCATCATTAAAATCAGCTGGCTCAATATTTTCCGGCTCAGCGGCTTCCATGTTTAGAACTGTAATTTTCAGACCATACTGATCATACGCGAATAACACAGTAACAGTGCCCCCACCCAAATCATCGTTGTCCCACCGAAGCTCGTTCAGGTGGTTTTCTGTAGCAGTTTTCACATCCTCCTTCATTGACTTGGAAACACTCTTGATGACCATTGCTCGGTAGGCGCGCCGACGACGCAAAAAGCTGCTGGGATCAATCCAAAGTTTGCGTAGTCTGCCAAGCCCAAGCCAGTTCAAGGGATTCAGCATATTTTCGGTCCAGGTCGGATACGCAAGCTCTGTGCTGAGTTGTTGAGAATACTTGCGATGGCCATGAACCTCGCCACTCAAGTATTCCAATTCATTCACTCGAAAGAGGCTTTTCTTTGTTTCTTGAGCCCCTTCTACAGCTCCCGCTACTTTCGCTGGTTGTGGCACCTCTCTCATTGAAACTTGAAAGCTCATCAGGCCAGACATGATCGTGATTTGCTCCACTCGTTGAGTGATCGCGCTGGCCATGTCGCTCTCAATGGCTTCTAGGTGTAAGCCAGCAATCAGCTTATCAGTGATTGCCTGCAAACGCGCCGGAACGTTGATGGTGTGCTGCATCGTCTCAAGCCATTGGTGAACGGCTTGCCAATAGGGGTTGTGCGCTTGCTTTGGGTCGTAGAAACGTAGAAAACGATCCTCATTCGTTGGCAATTCGGCTTCGAGTTGATGTTCTTTCACCCAAGTCATGAAGGTTGGATTGCTCGTTAAGAAGGAGCAAAGAGCGTGTCGCTCTTGGAGTTCAGCTTCATCAGTGATGCCGAAGCTGGGTGTCAGTGGAGATTCTTTGACGCCCAGGGCGGTCAGGAATTCTTCCACGGGCAAATCCTCTTCGTTGATGATCATCAAACGATCTCGTTTGGGAATGTTAGTCTTCCACAGCGGTTGTGCTGATGGGCTTGGGTAAACGATTGTCTCGGTTCTCATGTCGACGTCCTCCAGTTGTGTGAAAACTCTGTTTTTATGGACAGTTTGTTAAAGGGCGATTTTCGCTTTATTAAATCACAGAAACTAAATTTTGTCAAGTTTAACGAAAAAAAACACAACTTAAATTAAAAACCAAAAATATTCTCCCCCGTTGGGGGGGGAGAGAATAAAAAGTTAAAGGAGAAAAAGAGGGGGTATTAAATATTTTTATGCAAATAAGACAGCGACAAGCAATAAAGCAATGACATTTAAAATTTTAATCATTGGATTGATAGCTGGTCCGGCTGTATCTTTGTATGGATCACCGATTGTGTCACCAGTGACCGCTGCTTTGTGAGCATCAGAGCCTTTGCCACCATGTTCACCACTTTCAATATATTTTTTAGCATTATCCCAAGCTCCACCACCAGTGGTCATGGAGATAGCTAAAAAGATACCAGTGACGATACTACCAACTAAAGTACCACCCAAAACAATCAAGCCATTATTTTTACCAAAGACAATTAAAATTAAAATTGGAGTTAAGACTGGCAATAAAGCTGGCACGATCATTTGTTTTAAAGCACCTTTGGTGACGATATCAACCGCTTTGTCATACTCTGGTTTTTCGCTGTAATCCATGATGCCAGGTTTAGCTTTGAATTGACGACGTACTTCTTCCACGATGGCACCAGCAGTTTTACCCACGGCCTCCATACAAAAAGCACCAAATAAATAAGGCAATAATCCGCCGATAAATAAACCAGCGATCACATAAGGGTTATCTAAAGCAAAAATGATTTCTTTACCAACTTCTTTTAGCTCTTCGGTATAAGCAGCAAATAAAACTAGAGAAGCTAAGCCAGCAGAGGCGATAGCATAGCCCTTGGTGACAGCCTTGGTAGTATTACCGACAGAATCTAGTGGATCAGTGATATTACGCACTGATTCTGGCAAATTTGCCATTTCTGCAATACCACCAGCATTGTCAGTGATAGGACCATAAGCATCAATGGTGACGATGATACCAGCCAGTGACAGCATACTCATCGCAGCAACTGCGATGCCGTAGAGTCCAGCAAAGCTATAAGCGGCCACAATGCCAGCCACAATGACTAGTACTGGGAAAGCAGTGGCTTTCATGCTGACCGCCAAACCTTGGATGACATTGGTGCCGTGTCCAGTCTCTGAAGCTTTAGCGATACTACGCACTGGTTTATATTTGGTAGCAGTATAGTATTCAGTGAGCCAGACGATACAAGCCGTCACTACTAAGCCAACTAAACTAGCATAATAAATATTTAAGTAGCTATATTCTATCAAGTCAGCCATTAAATATTTGGTGATAAAAAAGAAAATAATAGCAGATAGTAAACCAGCTGCAATCAAGCCCTTATATAAGGCTTTCATGATGCCGTCATTTTTGACAATTTGTTCAACAGTTTGATTTTTCTTTAAGCGGATAAAAAATAATCCTAAGATGGAAGTGATGATCGCTGAAGCGCCTAAGGCTAAAGGATAGAGGACAGCGGCGTCAGAATTATTAAAAGTCAAAGATCCCAAAAGCATAGCAGCTACTAGAGTGACAGCATAAGTTTCAAATAAGTCAGCGGCCATACCAGCACAATCACCAACGTTGTCGCCGACATTATCAGCGATCACAGCCGGGTTACGAGGATCATCTTCAGGAATACCAACTTCTACTTTGCCGACTAAGTCAGCTCCGACGTCAGCAGCCTTAGTGAATATGCCTCCACCTAAACGGGCAAAGACGGAAATCAAGCTACCACCAAAACCTAAACCGATAAGATGTTTGACAGTAAAGCCAGGGATGATAAATAAACCAGCTACACCAAACAAGGCTAAGCCTACTACTAATAAGCCTGTAACTGCTCCACCCAAAACAGCGAGCTTCATGGCTGGCTCAATGCCAACGGTTGCTGCTTGAGCAGTACGGACATTGGTACGGACAGAAACGTTCATGCCGATGATACCAGCGGCCGCTGACAAGCCAGCGCCGACAATAAAAGCGATAGCGGTGTGCCAATTAATAGCAAAACCTAAAATTAAAAATAATGGCACAGCTATATAAGCAATGGTTTTGTATTGGCGCGTTAAAAAAGCTTTAGCGCCACTTTGGATAGCGTTAGCTATGTCTTGCATTTTTTCATTGCCCTTAGATTTTTTGAGGATGTTTTGAATCATCAAAATACCGGCGACAATAGAAATCAAGGAGGCAATAATTGCGATTAATGTGATGTTCATATTTTTTATTAATTAGTTATTTTATTACTCTGTTTCTTCTTCAACGACGTCTGTTTTTTTCTTACGGATTTTTGGTTTTTTTACTTCTGTTACAATTTCTTCGTCTGCTTCTTCAGTTTCTGTTTTTTCGTCAGCCTCTTCTTTTTCTTCTTCGATGCTGACAGGTTTTTGATCTGGACCTTTGATGTCAATTTTCCAATTAGTTAGCTTGGCAGCGAGACGGACATTTTGCCCACCTTTGCCAATCGCTAAAGATAATTGGTCTTCATTGACCAGCACTTCAGCCGATCTCGTGTCTTCATCAATGTTGATGTCATTTACTTTAGCTGGAGACAAAGAGTTAATGATATATTTTTTAGAATCTGCCTCCCATTGGATAATATCAATTTTTTCTCCACCAAGTTCACTGATGATAGTTTGGATGCGCGCACCTTTTTGACCAACACAAGACCCTATTGGATCAATGTTGTCTTCTAGTGCCTCGACCGCTACTTTAGAGCGAGAGCCAGCTTCGCGAGCAATGCCTTTGATCTCGACACTACCGGCGGCAATCTCTGGCACTTCCATGGCAAATAATTCGCGGACAATATCTGGATGGGTACGAGATAAAATAATTTCGGCTCCTTTATTACCCATATGTACTTTAACAATGTAGAAATTTAGTCTGACGCCAGTATTGTAATTTTCTCTAGGGATTTGTTCTTCTGGAGGTAGAGTGCCAGTCGCTTGACCTAGGTCAATCAAGTAGCGACGACCTTCACGACGAGTGACGGTGCCCAAAACCAGCGTGCCTTCTTTATCTTCGTATTGAGCAAAGATATTATCACGTTCAGCTTCACGCAAACGTTGGATAATGACTTGCTTAGCAGTTTGAGCAGCCATGCGGCCATAGGCATCTGGTACCTCTAGTTTGGTTTCGATCACGTCACCAACTTTGTAGCTGGAGTTGATTGTTTTTGCTTCAGTGAGCATGATTTCTGTGCGGGGATTAAAGCGTTGCATGTCTTCTTCGTCGACATCTTCGCCCGCCTCTTTACGCACTTTAAGTTCTTCCCATTTTTGTTCTTGTTCTTCTAGATCCACGTCTTCGACAACTTCTTTGACATCAAAAACCACCGCTTGAGCATTATCGGCATTGAAAACTACTTTGATATTTTGGCTTTTGTCACCAAAATCTTTGCGGTAGGCAGCCGCCAAGGCTGCTTCAATGGCGCTAATGACAGCGTCAACGGAAAGATTTTTTTCGTCGCAAATTTGTTTGATTGCGGCGCTAATTTCGTTAGCCATTTTTTTAGCGTTTAATAATAAGTTACTTCTAAACAAAGTAATAAAATAGGCTAGTCTACTATCGTAAACTAGCCTAAACTAAAGCAATTATAGGATATATTTTCAGTCTTGTCAATAAGAAAGAGCGCGAGTCTGGTGACTTGCGCCCTGTGTGGCATCATTGCCTGTAAGGTTCAGATTCTGTCAAAGGATGAGATGGCGTGTTCAGTCATGATTTGATCATGGGACATCTGGAGCTGCTCTCTGATTTCCCGCATTTCGGCTGTCGGTATTCTGCCACCAGCTTCACGCAAGTTAACCAAAGCAAGTTTGGCATACTGCGCGATCAGTCTCTTTCTAGTTGCAGTGTTCATGACCTTCTTTCTCCTTCTTGGCTCATTGTTTGCATTATTCTTAAATAAGTTGTTTGTAGCGCTAATTTAGTGTAGCGAGTTCTAACGGCTTTTCCGGTGGGATCATTCAAAGGGGATATCCAGTTGGGGTCTAAATCAAACTTTTTCATCGCTCTCGCTAAAATATTCACACTATCAATCATCGCATCGTGACTACGAGTTCT
>LBRC01000033.1 GCA_000991205.1 Parcubacteria group bacterium GW2011_GWA2_36_10
ATCTTTTTAGCGGGAATATCTCCTTTGACTATTTGGCAAAAAATACAGTTTTCCATGTTATTATTTTATTAATTTAAGTTCTTCTAATTTAAAATTATTTTCTAATGCGCTGACAAAGTTTAATTCAATGCCAGCTTGCAAAGCTAACTCTTTTTCTCTGGCTATGTCTACTTCAGACAAATCATGGACATAAAAGACTGATCTTTGTGTTAATAATTTAGCAATTCTTGGCCAAAGTGGCAAGTCACCTTGAGGTACGATCACTGGGTAGCTTGGAAAAAATATCTTATCACTCTTAATAGTTAAAATAATAGCGTCAGCGGGCACAAGATTTTTTACTTGCTCAAACTGCTGATAATAGATTTTAATATTTTTTTTCTGCGCTAACAAGCCGTCAAATGGGGCATAAAAAGCTAAATGTAAAGAAAAAATACTTAATAAAACAATTATTATCGTTTGATAAAAATATTTTCCCGCTACGACGCGAGGCGAGTTAAAAATAATCTGAATGCTTTTAGCAAAAATTGGTAGCCATAAAATATAAAGCGGCAAAAAATATCTGACATAAGAATTACTTATTTTATTATATTGCTTTACGCTCATGTCTGCTATGTCCCAATTAGCATAATAAATAAATAATAAAAAACTTGCTACTACACAAATAAGTAAATATTTTTTCCAAATATTCTCTAAAGCAAAAACTTTTTTTCGCAAAATAATTAAAGCTGTCAATACTAAAATCCAGTAAGGCCAAATCAATAAAATAAAATGATAAAAAATATTTTTTAAAAATATTTTTGTCTGCCAACCAAAAGGCAAAAAAATACTCTGCGCAGGTATTGCACTGCTAGTAGCCTGAAAATTTAGATAGCCAAAAGAAAAATAATTACCATAGACTAAGTTATTAAAATATAAAGTAATGCTAGTAAAAATTAAAAAAATAATTATAAAAGTAAAATAGTGTTTAATTTGAATTTTATTTTTATTAAAATAAATACTTAAAAGCAAAATACTAGCTAGCCATATAAATTCACTTGGTCGAGCTAAAACACTTAAGACAAATATAGCGCTGGCTATGCTAAAAATAATAAGCTTTCCTCTGGCGACAGAAAAACTCTTCAAGAATAAATAAGCGCTTAATAAATATAAAAAGATTATCAAAATACTGGGCAACATCACTAGATTAGCAAAATATAACCAGGGTGCAAAAAAAGCTAACAAAGCAGTGATTAAAAAACTTAAATTTTTATCTTTAAATAAATTTTGGCTAATAGCATAAACTAGCCATAAACTTAACATCGCCAAGATTGGGTTTAGCCATAAAATAGAAAATAAACCAAATATTTTAGCTAGACTTGCCCATAAAATAATCGGCCACAACCAAGACATGGGAACCAGAGAACCAGATAAAACATTGATACTTCTAGTGTGTATTATATTATCGGTAATAATATTTAATGGCTCGTAAAAACTCAAAGTATTTGTTTGTGTAAATAATTTTACAAAAAAATAATTAGCATTGGCATCTGGCCAATTAAAAATTATTTGTGGAAAAAAATCTAAATATTTTAGATAAATAAAAAATAAATCATGACTATAAAAAAATCCAGCCACTAAACTAAGTAAACTTAAGTAAATTAAAGTTTTATTAAATTTAATTTTCATTATTGAGTAAAGCTAAAATTTTAGCAATATATTTATCTAATGTATAGCCAGCCACACTCGCCTGACAATTAGCGACCAAATGTGCTAATTTTTCTTTCTGCTGATAAATACTCAAAATCTTTTGATTTAATACTTTAAAATCGCCAGCTGGATAAGTCCAGCCATTTTTACCCTCTCGGATCAACTCCGCTACTCCACCAATATCAGCGGCTAGCACTGGCACACCTAGCGCTAAGAGCTCATAAATAACTGTTGGGGAATTTTCATAGCATAAAGATGGCACTAATAATACGTCCATGCGACTCAAAATCGGTAGCATCTCATGATGCGCTAACCAGCCAAAAAATCTAATCCTTGGATCAGCGCCAGCTAATTTTTTGGCTGTATTTAAATCTGGACCAACACCGATAATATTTAGCCTCACTCCTGGTAAAGGCAAATCTCTAAAACTTTTGATAAGCTCCAAAATACCTTTAGCACTATGCACTTGGCCTAAAAATAATAACTCTAGATTATAAGAAGCTTTTTTCTTTAAGGTTTTAATACTTTTGATGGGATTCGGCAAAACTATTTTTTTGCTTTTATTAAAAAATTTGAGCTTTTGATAATAGCTAAGCAAAAATTTTGATGGTGAAATGACAACCTCTGGTGAAGCAAATAAAACACGCATTAACTTGATGTAGCCAATGACTTTAAAAAAATTATGCTGAAAACTATGCTCTTGTTTAAATAAAATCAAACCAGACGGTGTGGCTAATTGCAGGTCATGCAAAGTATGTAAATGGCGAATATTTAATTTTTTTAATAAACGCGGAATCAAAAAGCCTAAGCCCATGAGATTATGAGTAATAATCGCATCAGGTTTTTCTTTTAATAAAATATTTTTGATTTGATAATAAGAAAAAATATTAAAAGTATCAAAAATATGCCACAGCAAGCGAATAAAACTCGGATATTTAAAATCGTTTAAATAATAAAAAATATTTAAAGGAAAAAAACGATAAACCAAAATACCATCTTCTTCGTTTTGACTTGGAGTCAAAGAAGAAAGACCTCGATAAGGCTTTGAACTAATCACAAACACATGCTGCCAAGCGTCTTTTAGGCCTTTGGCCTCGAGAGCGGCAATCAGCTCTGCACCACCACGAATAAAAGGTGGATATAAATTGGAAATAATACCTATTTTCATTTACTTCAAACAAGATTTAAACAAATGATCGAGTTTATAACCAACTGAATCCCAAGTGTATTTTTGTAAAACTTTTTCTCTGCCATTTGCTCCATACTGTTTAGCAATCCGTGGATTATCTAATAAAAACTTAATCATTTGTGCTAACTGTTCGACATTACCAGGTTTGGCTAATAAACCTGTCTTTCTCTTATCTACCACTGATCGCACTCCAGGCAAATCAGTAGCCACCACCGGCAAACCGGAAGACATCGCTTCTAAAGCCACGATACCAAAGGCTTCAGATTTATCGATAGACGGTAAAACTAACATATCAGCAATATTAAAAAGATTTGGTAATTCATTATCCGCTACAAAACCAGCAAAGATAATCTTTTTACCTAAACCCAAAGAATCTACTAAGCTCTGATAAGTGCTTTTCAAATCACCATCACCCACAATCAAACATCTGACATTATCACTATCTGCAAACTCTAGCATCGCCTGGATCAAAATATTTACCCCTTTAAAATAATGAGCTTTATCTAGAGCACCAACAAATAAAATCACATCCTTATAATCAAGATCATATTTTTTTAGTATTTCATTTTTTTGTGGACGTGGTTTGTATAAAAAATGATTAACTCCACAAGGAATTTCGACAAACTTATCTGAATCTATCTGTAAACGATTTTTTAAATCAGAAAATTTAGCATAATCCCTAGAGGTGACAATGATCTTATCAGCTCGATCTAAAATCCTTGGTAGAACATAGTGTGTGTGCCACTTAAAAAATTTAGCCAATACACCATCTCCTACCACATCCATATGATAAGTGACAACTAATTTGATGTCTTTTATTTTATCTAAAAAATAAATAATTTCTGCCCCACCAAAAAATGGATAATGTAAATGAACGATATCAAACTTTGGTAATTGCCATAACAATTGTGGCAAAACACCAGAATTACCATAGCTAAACCAAGGACGCAAACGTTTCACTTGAAATGGTAATTCTTCTTGGTTTTTTATCTTTTTATACCTAGGTGTAAAGACTGTCACTTCGTGACCCAATGTCGCTAAAGACCAGGCATTGTAATATGCGACATTTCCCATACCACCTTTATAGGGTGGAAAAGTTGAGGTGACTTCTGCAATTTTCATCCAGTTAGATATTAATAATTAATAATTTTTTCATAACAAGTTTTTAAACCCGCTAAGTATCTAACGGGATGAATAAAAAATACTTACCAAAAAATAAAATAACGGATTAACTTGAAATATATATTAAAAAATATATTAGCAATTTTTAATAGCGACGAATCAAGGGTTTGAAATAAAATTTTCCCTGAAAAACTAGCCAAAACTTCTCTATCACTTAATTTCCTTTTGGCTTGAATATTTTTTCTTTTGGCTCTTAAAATCCTCCACTCTTTGCTGGAAAAAATCCACTTATAAGCTTTAATTTTATTTTTTAAATAATTATTACGCCAAGCAAAATATAATTGCCCAAACTCCATGATAAACCAAGCTGGAAATAATAATATGATAGTTAATAATTTATAATTTTTTAACATCACCCACAAACGATTACGCTCAAACCAATAAACTTGTCTCATACTACGGGAAAATTCGTATTTATGATAAATCACACTTTCGGGTACTAAATAATTATCATAACCCAAAAGCTTTAATGACCAACCCAAATCTAAATCCTCTAGATAAGCAAACATTGTTTCGTCAAATAAATAGCCTAAGTCAGCTAAAGCTTTCATCGAAACCAAAACCCCTGCTCCAGAGGAATAATTTATTTTTGTTATTTTTTGATTATTCAAATCTATTTGTCCGCCACAACTGCCGTAGCCAAAACCTAAAAAATGAATCACATTGCCCAAAGTATTTATTTTATTTGTTGCAGGAAAAAGTCTAAGCTTTGATTGCAAAGTACCAAATTTATTATTGCGAGCAAAATCATATAAAGGCTGTAAAAAATTTGACTCTATCTCTGTATCTTGATTTAATAAATAAATAAAATTTGCTTTTACTTTTTTAGCATACTCGTAGCCAAGATTATTAGCGCCGACATAGCCAGAATTATTTTTACTTTGAAGCAAAGTAAAATCTGGAAAATTATTTTTGATAAAATTTACTGAATCATCTTTAGAATTATCATCCACAATCAAAATCTCTAAATCAAAATCTAGATATCGCTCTCGGGCCAACTGTGGCAATAAACTACGAAAATAAGCTAGGCCATTATAGCTCGGAATAATAATAATAATTTTATCTTTTTTGGACATTTTTGATAGCGTCTTCTCTGATTAATTTCGTCAAATCTTTATCTAACTTTTGTAAACGCACAAAGACCCTAAATACTAAATAAACTAGCACTAAAATAGCTAAATAAATTATCAAATCCGCCCCACGACCAATACCTAAAAAATTAGCTAAATAAGAGGTCAAATCTGGCTGCCAAAACACTAACAAAACCGCTAACCATAGTAAACACCATAATAAAAAATTAGCTAAAGTTATTTTTTCATTATGCCATTGTTTAAATAATTTGGCTAAAACTATTAAAACAAAGATGCTGACTAAAATTTGTAAAACTATCATTTGCTTATTTTACTAAATAATAAATCTCTAATAATTTTTAAACCACCGCCAAAATTTTGACCAAAGTGATGGTACAGGACAGTGATTGGCACCTCTTTGACTTTTAATTTATACTGAAAAATTTTGGCTAAAATTTCGCTACAATGTGCCATACCATCTTGCTCTACACTTAATTTGTCTGCCACCTCTTTAGAAAAAGCCCGGAGGCCACTCTGTGGGTCAGTGGTAGTGATATTAAAAAATAAATAGTTCACTAAGCGAGCTACAGGAAAAAATAAATATTCTTTTAATCTTGGTAGCTCTGATTTTTTACTCAAAAAACGAGAGCCTAAAACCACTTGATAATCACTTTCAATAATTGGCTTAATTAATTCTGCGATATCAGCTACTAAAAATTGGCCGTCAGCATCAAAATGAACGATGATATCAGCCCCATGTTTTAAAGCATATTGATTACCAGTCTCTAAGGCTGCCCCTTGATATCGATTTAAACGATGACGCAATAAAACAACTTGAGGAAATTTTAAAACAACTTCGCAAGTTTTATCTTGTGAAGCGTCATCGACTACCACCACTTGATATAGTAAAACAGCTAGCTTACTCAAAACTTGAGCAATTCTAGTTTCTTCATTATAAGCTGGAATAACAACAAAAACTTTCATTTATTTTTTTAAAAATGGTTGATAAGACATTGACTTCGCCCGCAAATAATTAATAGTTTCCTGTAGACCCTCTTCGATCGAGACTAGTGGTAACCAATTTAGTTCTGTTTTTGCTTTATCGATATTTGGTACGGCTGGTTGATTCAGATAAGCAAATCCCTCTTTATATTTAATAATAGCCTGGGATCCAAGTAACTTAATAATCTTTTCGGCAATAGCGGTCAGAGTATAAACTTGTTCAGCGCCTAAATTTACCGGATCTTTGATATCAAAATTCATCAAAGCCAAAACTCCTTGCACCATGTCGGTGATATAGCAAAAACTATAAGCTAATTTTTCATCGCCAGCGATCACTACTTCATTGTTATTCAAAGCTTCTTGGATATAGTCAGGAATTCTGCGACCACTATGCTCAAGCATACGTGGACCATAAGTAGAAAAAATACGGGCAATGCGGACATCTAATTTATAAAAGTCCCGATAAGTAGTCACTAGAGTTTCAGCAAAACGTTTACCTTCGTTATAGCAAGCGCGTGGTCCTAAAAAATCTAACAAACCATAATAATCTTCTTTGACTGGCTTATAATTATCCGGTGCTTGACCATAAACAGCGGCGGTGGAGGCTAAAAAATATTTAGCCTTATATTTACGAGCTAGCTCTAAACTATTTATTACCCCGACAGAATTTGAAGTAGCAGTTTCCACTGGCAGCTTAGTGTACTCTTTAGCGGAAGTTGGACAAGCAAAATTATAAATCTCATGAAAGCCAAATACCTCAACTTTAAATTTCACTAATTCTGGCAAAGATTCTGGCTCTAACACAAGATTGACATCATGGCGGATAAATTCAAAATTAGGAAACTCCAATAAGTCTTTGATATTTTCGACATCGGAAGAAATAAAATTATCTACACAAACCACATTGTGTCCCTGCTTGACTAAAGCTTCACATAAATGTGAGCCGATAAAACCAGCTCCACCCAGCACTAAAATATTTTTGTTTTCATTTAAAAGACTGTTTTTCATATATTTTTTATTTATATTTATTTAATAAATAATTTATCCTTTTAAATATTTTGGCTAAAAAAAGCAACTCAAAATCAAAACCCCAGCGATTAATAATTAATTTTTCAAATAAAATCTTAGTCTGTGTTTGAAATAATTTAAAACCACACTGTGTATCATTAATTTTTAAACCTAAAGTATATTTGATTAACTTATTGCCTAAGCGACCCAAAAAAACTTTTATTAAATTTTGTCTTTTTAAAACTTGTGCCTCATCTATTGCTCGCGAAGCAATCACTACTGGAAAATCATTAATATAAACTTGCAATTTTTTTAATTCCGAAATATCAGTCGAGCTATCAGCATCCATAAATAAAATTAATTTGCCTTGACTGGCTAAAATCCCCTTTTTTACTGTATAGCCTTTGCCATGATTTACTAAATTTTGCAAAATCTTCACTTCCGGATACTTTTTTACTTCTCGCAAAGTATGGTCGCAAGAGCCATCATCAACAACTATGATTTCAAAACTAGCAAAATTTTTTACTAAATAAGCCAAAACTGATTTTAAAGTATCACTGATTTTGGCTTCTTCATTGTAAGTAGGAATCACCACGCTGATTTCTGTCATCTGCTTTTTTCTATTTTTTAAAAGTCCAATATTTTTGTAAGAAAAAATTCCAATTTACTACGACTAAAACTATCAAAATTTTTGCCCAAAGATCAAACCAAAAAAATTTATCTACCAAAATATACAAAAATAATTCTGTCCACATCAAACCACCTAGGGCAACTAAAAAAAAATTTAAATAACGCTCTTTTAATTTATCTTGAATCACAAAAGTCCAATAACTATTTAAAATAAAACTAGAAGTAGCAGCAATCACAAAAGCTAACAAAGCTGCTACTAAATAATGCCAAAATAAAACTCGTGTAAAAAAAACATAGGCAATTAAATCAATAAAAGTATTTAACAGACCAATCAAGCCAAACTTAATAAATTGTTTAATACTAGGGTATTTTTCTAAATTTGCTCTAAATTGTTCCAAAGTATACATAAAATCTTACTTATTCCTCCGCCGTAGGCGGAGGAATATCACGTCTTTTTTTATAAAGAATAAGCTAAAATACCAAACTGATAGCCATTTTTATCAGTGCTATTACTTAAATAAAAACTATCTTTTTCTAAACCTAAATAATCATAGACTTTCAAAACCGCTGCCGATCCTTTATGAGCTAAAGTCAAAATCTCTGGCCAATTATCGCCCGAAAGATCAGTCACTACCAGTTCGGCGCCAGCCTTAAATTGGCTATTATAAGCTAAAAATTGACCCTTAGCACGTCCTTTAGGACTAAAGAGCTTAATATCCATTTTCTGATTAACAGCTGGCGCGGTCACGATTTCTTGCCAAGTATCAGCGTTGACATCGCCGACGCTAATTTTGACGCCATCTAACATTTTCGCATCATAAGCCAAAAAATCACTTAACTTTTGGGCAGAAAAATTCCAAGTTTTTATTTCTGGTCTATACTTGCTGGCTGGTGAGGTCACTATTTCACTGCTACCATCTTGATCAAGATCGCCGACAGCTAAATTGACACCGCCGATAAATTTATCTTCATAAGCAAAAAATTGCTGACGCAAATTCCCTTGCCAATCAAAAATTCTGACATGCGGTCCACCGTTACTTAAAGGGGCGGTGATAATTTCATCTTTGCCATCGCCATCCATATCGCCGATAGCTAAATTGACACCGCCGGTGAATTTAGCATTATAGGCCATGAATTCTGATAACACTACCCCGTCTTTATTAAAAATTCTGACAGCTAGATTGACACCACCAGTGAATTTTACATTATAAGCTAGCCATTTAGACTCTTCTTGACCTTTATCAGTCAAAATCTTAATCTCTGGCGCTAAACCTTTGTCTGGCGCCAAAATAATATTACGCGTGGCTGAAGCTTGACTTTGAGCTAGATTTAAAGCGGCGCCGACATCAATCAAGCCAGCACCCAAATCAGCTGAATTAGCGTTAGCACTCAAACTTTTAGCACTTTGTTTAATGATTTGATAAATTTCATTGGGACGAAACTGGGGAAACTGCTGCTTGATCAAAGCAGCGGTGGCTGCCACCACTGGCGCTGCCACGGAAGTGCCAGACCAACCACTGCTGTAATATTGATTAAATTCACTATAACGCGCATCGTGAAAAACCGTGGCATAAAAATTTTCTCCTGGCGCCGAAATATCAATACACTTGGAACCAAAATTGGAAAAATTTGCTAAATGTCTATTGCTATCCAAAGCAGCTACTCCTAAAACACGATTTATTTCATCTACTTCACAGACTGGATAGCGTGGATCAGTATTTAAATCAATGCCGTTCACCTCTTCATTACCAGAAGCAGCGACTATCATCACGCCACGATCATAAGCATTTTCAATCGCCTGTTTTAGCACATCATCATAAGCCCGACCAACTAAACTAAGATTAATCACATCAGCACCATTTTCCACGGCATAATTAATCGCTTGGGATAAAACCAAGGTATTACCTTGGCCATAGTCATCTAAAATACGCAAGGGCATAATTTTCACTTGTGGTGCAATACCCAATAAACCAAGATTATTTTTAGCCGCCGCAATAATACCAGCAATCACTGTACCATGATTAACTGCTGTCCGGTCATAATTCGCAGAAAAGTTTGGCTGTGGTGAATTATCGCTATCGATAAAATCCCAACCATTTACATCATCGACATAGCTATTATTATCATCATCTTGACCATTAAAGGCTATTTCTTCACTGTTCACCCAAACATTACTTAATAAATCAATGTGATCCAGATCCATACCCGAGTCTAGAACAGCTACTACCACTTCTTTATTGACTTTTATCTCCTCTGACCAAGTTGGGCTTAAGTTTATAGTGTCAAAATAACGCTGAAAACCCATACTAGCCTCTTGAGGCTGATAAGTCTGGCTGAAAGCCAGTAAATCATGAGGAAAACTAAGCAAAAAGCTAACAAACAAAAAAGAAGAAATTAGTTTTTTAAACACGAAATTTTTGTTTAATTTTTAATTAATTTGCTTAAATTATAACATAAAGACCTATAAAAATACAAGAAATAAAAAAGAGCTCCGTATCCACACAAGTTGTGAACACGGAGCACGGGAGACACGGAAGTATGAAAAGACTTGACACTCAATACTGCTCACTGTTAAAGAAAACCACAAAAGCAAAGCCTTCCTCCTCACGCCCCCAATCATCGCGATCAGTCTGATGATAGGCACTCAACCAACGACCAGCACCATCACAACCCAAAGCCAACAAAGAAGGAATACCGTGAGAGTCATAGATTGGTTGATGCATAACAATAATTCTCTTAAGCCCCATGGCTCTGATCTCCTCGTCTGAAAAATTGTCTCTAATCAAACAAGCTAGATCAGTACCAGGCGTAAAGAAGTGACAATGTGAGGCTCTAATACGAATTTTGTTACTGCTACGTTCACACTCTGCAAGCAATGAACCGCGGAAAATAGCAATCTCATAAGTACCATCGGGGCTAGCTTGAAAATTTTTAGAACGAAGTATTTCTGGAGCAACGCCGTCGATTGTGAATCTACGCCTCTTGAGATTTTTTAACCAATCAGAGCCGCTCGTACTGATACTACAAGATTTAACAGAAGAATAAATAATACCATCATCTCCAATTCGCCAACGAGCCACTAGTTCGCCGCGGAGGAATTTCTTCAAACCAGCAAGCCAGGTGTTGCCATCTGATCCAGCCAGCCTCTCCATAAGGTCATACATTGTGCCTAACATTTCTGCTGACAAATGCACGAGCTTTTGCACGATTCGACCGAGCATGGCTTCCATGGTCAGTCTCCTTCCTTGTTTAAGGTACAAACCCAGACCTTTCTGGGACATTATATTAAAATACTAAAATTTCACATTTCTGTCAAACAACCCGGCGGGTGACCCGTCGGGTTGAATTAAATTATTGGTTTATTTTTTAGCTAATATTAGATAAATTTTAAAACCAACCTCGCGGGTTGATTTTATGGCTAAGGTTAGATAAAAACAGATGACGCTAACGTAATTCTGGAGTCCCGCGAAGCGGGACGATAGAATCTTCTTTATAAATCAGCTAAGACTCTATCGCTTCCTGCCTGCCGGCAGGCAGGCGCTCCAGAGTTACTAGACTGCCGTGTCTCGCGTCATCTGCTTTATTTTTTAAAGGAACGTTTTGTTGACAAAATTAAATTATCACTGTATACTTTAGTCAAGTATAAATCCTTTATAAGTTGTTCTGGGTATTCCCATCCATCGGTTGGCTAGAGCCTAGACACTACAAATTTATAAGGTCGCTTCCCCGCAAGGGGCTTTTTGTTTTACAGAAATTGATCATCAAGTCTAACCTTTTTTGCAAACACCTCATACCACTCAATGTTTTTGTGTTCATATTTTTGAAATACACCCCAACAAAATAAATCAACCGCCTGCAAACCATAATTTTCATGAGACAACCAATGATAAATATCCAACGAAATACTGGGTGCCAAACGACTTTCTAATTCTCGACGAATATAAAAATTAAATTCGGCGATTTCTGGTTTAGCCATCGATTTATCTATAATCAATTCAACTCTATCGCCATGATTTTTCTCAAAAGGTATTTGATCTAGTACTTTACGAGCGATATAATTATAAACTCGTGATTTATTCTTTGATAATCGTTCAAAAACTTTCTTTTTATTTAAAGTAATTGAGTAAATGCCAAATTTGATATTTTTTGCTTTGTCAAAAAAATACTTCTTTATTTCTAAAGTAGTACCTGTCCCTTTTAACTCTTGTACTATTCTTTTTTGATGCTTAGTATTATTCAATTTGCGACGCAAAGTGATTTTGACTGCTTTGATCAATTGGCGATTAGCATCTCGACAGCTAAAAGCTAAGATGGTAATCGTAAAAAATTTTGAAGGTTTTTTATTAACAAAATCAAAACCTAAATCCCCACTTTCATCTAAATATAAATACCACATATTATCACTTTTCTTCAAAAAGTTAATATCACTATATTAAAACTATGTCGATCTTTTGTCAATGATTATTTTTTAAACAAAGTTTTGGCGATATCCCAATACTCTGGCTGACTATGGATTTTTTGCCAATACCACCACTCCACTCCCCAAAGATAATTTTTACTAAAACCAATATCTTGAGCATATTGCAAATTAGCTTTAAATTGCTCCACACTCATCGAAGCATCAATTTGTTTTTTTGATAAATCAATCATAGAAAAATTGGGATGGTCAGGATTAGCTGGCACCCAAGGTTCAACTTGTAATTCACTTAAAATCATATTTTCACCAAGCTTATTGACACGCTTAGCTTTCCAAGCATAAAAACTACTAGGAATAGGATAATGAGAATAGCGAAATATCGGATTCCAAACTACACGATAAACAGTGGTCGCTAAAATATCACTTACTTTTGCTTCTCTGGTCCACATACTCAACTCTCCAGAAGCAGAAATAATAACTGGTCTAGTTTTGTCTAATTTCTTTACTAAAGCAACTTCAGTTTGTAAAAAACTTAAATCACTTTTAGGGCAAGCACCAAACCAATTTACCAAGGGCTCATTTTCTACTTGCCAAGCAACTATTTCTGGTCGATCTTGATAATGTTGCACAATTGTCGTCAACATCTGCAAAGTTTCGGTTTGAACTTCATCGCTATTTTTAGTAGCTAACCATTTTGGCGCGTGACACTCTGGCCAACGCGGCAGACGATGACCAATGTTTATAATAAATTTAACATCTCTTTTAGCACCTGCGTCTAATAAATAATCATATTGCGAAAAATCAGAGCTACCCTCCTCTTTGGCTACTTCATCCCAATAAATTGGCAAACGAATTTGCTTAACTTGCAAATCATCTAAAATAGCAGTATATAAATCATTAACATCTAAAGCTAAATGTTTAGCAAATTTAGTAGAAAAAGTGACGCCCCACAAATCGGCATCTGATCTTAAAGCAATATTGTTTGGATAATGTTTAGCAAATTTAAATATATAAAAAACAAAGCCTAATAAAATAAGACTCAAAATTATTTTCCAATGTTTAATAAAAAAATCCATATTAAAAAGCCAGAAAATACAAACCAATACTAATCAAAAGTACGGCTGTTAATTTTTGTATAACTACTTTAGTAGAAATATTTTCTTTTAATAAATTAGGATAAAAGACGGAAATCAAGCCACCTAAAACTAATAAAAAGGCATATTGTACACCTTGCAGGGCATTGACTAAGGCGACCGAGCCTAAAAAGATAGCATAATTTTGTAATAAAAACCCGATAGCGGCAATTGCTTGATTGGTAAATAACAAAAATCCTTTGCCACCATGAATTTTTTTTAAGCCATGAATAATTTCTTTTCTTTGTTCTTTCGGTAAGAGCAAAGCACAGCCAGCTAAAAAAGTACCAATTCTGACCCAAATAAAAGCACTCAAAAATTCTTGCGTTTGATAAGTATATTTGGTGCCCACAAAAAATATCGCAAACAGTAATCCAGCGCCGATCGCGGTCATGATAGATCACCTAAAAATAAAATAGATAAACTAATAGTAAAAACTGGAATGGCTCCGCCGATCAAGGGAATTATTTTTGAAGTATCGCCTAGTTTTAAAGCTCGATACAAAAGTAAAAGTGCAAAAGGAAAAATAGCTCCAACTATTAAATTAATGACCAGCCAATAAAATCCCGGCCAATGCAAGGCCCAAGGTGCAGCCAGCAAAACTATCAGACCTAAAATGCTGACTAAAAAAGTATAAGTCTTAGCACTAGGGACTATTTTGTCTAGCAAAAATTTATCAGCTAAATTCACTAGCGCTAAAATAAGATAGGCAAAAATTGCAATAATCAACCAATTCATAAAATTATTTTATTTTTTATATATTATTAATAATTTCTCGCAAAGGCGCCATAGTATTGCTAGCAAAATCATAATCGGTAATTAAACTACCGGCATTGATAGCATTTAGCGGTTTACTGTCATTGGTTTGATATTTTTTTGGATAATGACTTTCGATGGCACCATTTGGCAACACAAAAATATGATATTGCTTTAATTCCGTGATCATTTGATTTAAACCACGACTTTTTAAATTAATTTCCAAATGCCGTAAAACAGTATCTAATTGATAAGTCAAAATATCTTTATCTAATAAAACTAAATAATTAATTTTAAAAAATTTTAACAAATCAATATACACACCGACATTACCCTTGCCATGAGTCTGCACGACTTTGACATCTTTGTCACCAGTGTAAAATCTATCAATCAAAGCTCGCAATAAAATACGGTCAGAAACACCCTCGACTAAAATAACTGTATCAGCAAATAACATTTCCGTATTATCAGCGTCTAGTTCTTGCATCAAACGTTGATAACTATAATGTTGTTTTTGCATAGGCAAACCAAAAGCCCTAGTACTCTGATCATCTTTTACTACTCTTAATAATTGATTTAAAGTAATAGAATTAATAAACAACGGCGAATGCGTGGTAAAAAATACTTGCCCAAAATTACTATTTTGTATCGCCCACAATAACTTTTTGACCATCACCGGATGTAGATGTGTTTCCGGCTCATCGATAATCACTACTTCATATTCAGGATGAAAAATATACAGTAAAGTCGCAAATACTCGCCTAAAACCAGAACCCAAATGATCAATGGTCGCATTACGCTTACCTTCTTTGATAGCGGCTTTATTATAATCAAGCTCTAAAGCATCATTTGATAACTTTATTTTGGGAAAATGTTTATTTAAATTAGCAGTAAATAGTTTGACAGCTTTGGGATATTTCAAAAAACTTTGCCAATCTTGATCTAAATTATTTAAATCATTAAAAGCTTCGTAGTTTAAATGCTTGATTTTTTTAGCTAAAAAATTTCTCCAATTACCTTGATAATTGATAGTTTTGGTGGGAAAAATTAATTTACGCTGTTCATTTTGTAACGACAAAGTGGCCTTAATATCTGGCAAAGACCATTCGTTTTTTTCTTCGACTGTAAACTCCAATTCAGCTGTGATATCGGCTTTAAAATAAGCCAAAACATTAGAGACGCCCCGAACATCAAACAAATAATCTATCGCATATAAAATATTACTTTTACCACAATTATTTTGGCCGATCAAAATATTTACCAATTGCGGAGAAAATTGCAAAGGCTCTTTAATGCTTTTATATAAATTGATAGTAAAGTTTGTAATCTTCATGTTTTTCTAGTACCCCTTCTGTAACTTCCGCCTTCGGCGGAAGTTCCTTCTCCCCCTAATTTAGGGGGAGATAAGAGAGGGGGTATTTACAGCAGATGTATATCCTCTATCTCTTGGATTTTATTATTTAAGACGATATTTTCTATATGATAAGTACCTAATTTAGGCGCATCCAAAAAACCATGCATCGCACTTTCAGCCAGCCAGCCAGAATCCAGCCAATCAAACAACCATTCATCAGCATATTCCGGATTTTGAGAATCCTAAGTTCTGATGGCTTGGTCCACAAGATATCAGAAACTCTTAAAGCTTCATTGAAAAGTTTAAAATAATTATACTTACTTTCAGCGTAAATAATCCTGACATTAGAACATTTACTTAAGCCGTGTTTTTTAACAGCTTGCTGAAAAAATAAATACACATCATTTCTCGTACCAGCTACTAAATTTAAATTTAATTTATTGGCTTTTATTTTTTTCGCCAAAACTCGCAATAAAGTTTCACCAATTTCTCTTTGGGCACCAGCCCCACCAACCGCAAAAGTAATAGTCAATGGATGATTATTGTGCTTGATTTCTTTGACCGGGCACAAATAGTCTTCAATTAACTTAGCGTATTTTTTACGATAAATACCTTTTGGATCGAGATTGAACAAACGATGTTTCAAGTCTTTTTTTAATATTACTTGCCCCGGTCCACCGATATTATCTTTCGGTAAAGGAAAGCCAGTTACGTAAATATTTTTAGCTTTTACACCATAAAGTAACAAACGCTCCTTGACTCTTTTATTTGGCACCAAATAAATAGTCCGGCTAGTTTTAGGGTAATATGGTGCCCAAGCACGTGCTACATCCGCATCGCAAACCACACAATAAATCGGTCCTTTGTAGCCATGATATTCAGCAAAATAAGCAGGCACAAAAAAACTAGTCAAAAATGGTAAAGGTTTACGATTGAGCTGATCAATCAAATTTTTACCTAAACCACGCTTGACTTGTTTAAAAAAATATTTTTGTTGGCGAGATGTCTTGGATAAATCACGTCGCGGATAAAAAGGCTCAATTTTTTGAAAATCATCCATCATGGAAAAAACAAAATTACCTAAAATCGGCACATCTTTGAAACGAGAAATAATCTCATACCACTTACGTCCTCCGCTCCAAGATTTTTCCTCTTTTTTGCTAATACCCTGATAATGATTCGCATTAATAATGCCGTTTTGAGCAGAGCCAGCCAATGGATGAGCAGCGCGTTGGTGACCATAACCCATATCAACTGTCACCACATACATTTTCTTTTTATTTGTCAACATATTAGTAACGGACAAATAAAATTTCTTTGCCTCTTAATTTGCGATGTTTTTTGCGAGCGACTTTTTTCTTTTTATTCATTTTATTTTTATCTTCTATTCTATATACCCAGTAATAATTTCCTCCCGCACTGCGGGATGATAATTGATTTTAATATAAACCCCAGTAATTTCTCCCGCGCCGCGGGAGAAATTTTGCCTTGATGTTTTTATTATACCACAAAACGTAAGATAATAAAAAATATTACTAAGCTATAAAAATATAGCTCTAGATTTAAAAAACGATTAATTGCTCCCGGAAATAAAATCTCTAATAAAACTAAAATTAACCACAGCCATAAAGCAACTTTGAAAAAATCTTTGATGATTAATTTATAATTTTGCATAAATATTTACTTCTTATTTTAAGCTCTTGTCATCTATATTCCCTCCCGCGTTGCGGGAGGGAATTTTAGTAATGGTTTATTTATTAAACTCTAAGTTTATGTTTTCTATAAATATTTGTTTATCAGAAGATATTTCTGGCAAAGACATGATAAATTCTAAACGATTATTTTTAATTAGCGCATTTTTTAAAGAAAACTCTAAAGTAAATTGTTCGGCTTCTACTTCCTGCATCTCCCAAGAACCATCTTTTTGTTTTAAACCAATAGATACTGGCTGCTGATTAATATTGATGATTTTAGATCTCCATAAAACAGCTTTATATTTTTTTGGTAAATAAATTTGCCAATACAATGGCTCGGCTAAAACTTGTAGATATTTAGTATCCTCTATATAAGTCGTTCTGGTTTCGGGATAAGGCCCATACCAATCCCGTGTGTTTGCTTGGCTTAAATCCAAATCATACGACCACCTACTCCCAAGCTTAATATTTTGGTTTAATAAAAAAAACAACAAACCAATGGCTAAAACCAGCCAAAGATAAAAAAAATAGCGACGAATTTGCTGTGCTGTGAATCCCATAGCTATATTTTAACAAAAAACGGAAATTATGTTAAACTGATGGCGATGATTACTTTTAACCGTCAACAACATTTAAAGCTTGGTGACATTTACTTTGACTTTGCTCCGGGTAGTTTAAAAAACATTTTTGGCTTTTTGAGCATCTTATTTACCTTGAGTTTAATTTATAGCTTATTTTATCATTTTTGGCTAATCAACGCCTGGGCCTTTATCGGCTCGCTGGCCTTAGTGACTATTGTCACTGAATTTAGCTCACTCAAACAAAATATTAGTCATTATTTTCTAGCTAACCTAGATTTTAGCAGTTTAGCTTTACGCAAATTACCAAAAATCATTATCCCACTTGCTATTCTTTGGACAGACTTATTAATGATCTGGTATGTCAATAAAAAAGCCAGCACTGAACTGATCCGCTCACCTTGGGAATTATTAAACTTCAAGTTCTGGGTTTTATTAAGTATTGCTTCGATTTTATTAATTATTTGGATTTTACAAACACAAAAAAGTCAAAAAAAACTATTTTTAGTAAGCTTACATTTTTTGATTATCAGTAGCCTTGCCCTCTGGCTTTATCCTTTGGGTTTTGGTTATGACCAATTTTTACACCAAAGCGCTCTGCAAGTCATCAAAGACACGGGTACTCTAAAACCACATTTATTTTTATACATTGGTCAATACGCTTGGACCTTATTTTTAAGTGATCTCTGGCAAGTTTCTTTGATCAAAATCAATCAATATTTAGTCCCCGTCAGCTTTGCCTTACTTTGGCCCTATACTTTATACTATGGTTTAAAATATGGCCTAAAGTGGTCCACTAAAATAACTTTGAGCACTATTTTAATCAGTATCATCTTTGGTTTTAATTTTGCGATTATGACTACTCCGCAAAATTTAGCCTTTATTTTGTCAACTATTTTTATTTTTCTATTACCTTTATTACAAAAAAACCAAAACTATTTAATTTTCGCTACTTTATTTAGCTTAGGGCTATTGACCATCCATCCTCTGGGTGGAATTTCCAGTTTTATTTTAGTTTTATTTTTATGGTGGGAAAAAACTAAATTTAGTCCGCTTACCAAAAAAATTGGCAATCTTGGCCTATATTTAAGCGCTGTTGTTAGTTTGCCTTTATTTTTTGCGCTTTATCAATATTTAGCTAAAAAATCCTGGACCAATATTTTCAGTTGGCATGTACCAAAATTTAATGTACCAAAATTACATTGGGCGCAAAGCTATAATTTTGCTTTAGATTTTGCTCATAACTTAGGCCAAAATATCGACTTGATTTTTATGATTTTGTTTATTTTATCTGCTTATTTAATTTTTAAAAAACATAAATATTTATTTTTTACTAGGCATTATTTGGTTTTAAGCTATTTAGCTTTAAATTATCTCGTTGCTTGGCTCTTTATTTCTTTTAGTGAGCAAATAGATTATCAACAAAATGATTATTTATTAAGAATTATTTTGTTATTTAAATTAAGCAGTATTCCTG
>LBRC01000034.1:0-7002 GCA_000991205.1 Parcubacteria group bacterium GW2011_GWA2_36_10
AAATTTGGAAAAAGCTGATAAAGAAGAATGGGAAAAATTAAAGCACTGCAAAGGCATTGTCGTGCCGGGTGGTTTTGGCTTGCGTGGTGTAGAGGGCAAAATCATGGCGGCAAAATATGCTCGTGAACATAAAATACCATATTTAGGCTTATGTTTGGGTATGCAAGTAGCAACCATAGAATTTGCCAGGCATGTTTTAAATACTCAAGACGTGAATTCTACCGAATTTAATACTAAGACAAAAAATCCAGTCATTCATATTTTGCCTGGACATCATGAAGAGGAAAATAAAGGTGGTACTTTGAGACTTGGCTCTTATCCTTGTGTGCTAGATAAAGATTCTTTAAGCTTTAAAGCTTATGGTCAAACAAAAATAGACGAAAGACATCGTCATCGCTATGAGTTTAATATGGACTACAAAGATGTTTTAGAAAAAGCTGGTTTTAAAATAGCGGGTTTATCGCCAGACAAAAGATTAGTAGAAATCATTGAACTCAAAGATCATCCATTTTTTGTCGCCTCTCAGTTTCATCCGGAGTTTAAATCCAGGCCATTAAGAGCTCATCCATTGTTTAGAGATTTTATTAAGGCGAGTAATAAAATTTAGTAAAAGCCCCGCAAAACGGGGCTTTAGCTTTGTATCTAAATAATCGTATCTGTGTTATCGCCCAAAGGGCGACCACCCTCTGGGTGGTAATATTCCTTAAATGATGAATGTATTGTATAATAGAATTAAGAAATTTATTAATCTAATGTATAATTTTATGGAACAAGAAACATGTTGCACAAATAAACCACACAAGTTTATTTTCAAAATTGTAGCTGTCGTGTTATTAGCGCTAGTGCTGATTGTCGCTTTGGTGCGTGATCGTATCGTCAATAATCCAAATTGGCAGGTGTCAGTGACCGGTCAGGGTAAAGTAGCTTATACGCCGGATGTAGCTAAAATTACCTTTGGTGTGCAAGTAGATAAAGCAGTTAGTGCTGAAATAGCTTTAAATACTTTAAATACTAATATTGCTAAAGTAATGAAAGCTTTGACTGACTTGGGTATTGAACAAAAAAATATTAGCACCCAAAACTATTCTCTATATCCACAGTATGACTATATCGAGGGTGTGTCTAAACCATCTGGCTATAGTGCCAGCGAACAAGTGACGGTCAAGATAGAAAAGTTTGCCGAAAAAGATAACTTGATTGGCAGGGCTATAGCTGAAGTGACTAAAGCTGGTGTCAATAATATAAATGGCATTAGTTTTGAAGCAGCTGATATTGAGTCTTTGAAAAATGAAGCAAGGCTTAAAGCGGTAGATGATGCTAAGATAAAAGCCAAGACAATGTCCAAAAGTACTGGTGTGCATTTAGGTAAAGTTATTGGTTGGTGGGAAAACTACTATCCAGTTGATCCATATATGAGTGGCAAAGGTGGCGCGATGATGAATGCCGATGTGGCCTCGGCTTCAGTACCAAGTGGTCAATATGAAGTGCTGGTTGAGATTAATTTGAACTATAAAGTTAAATAAAAGAACTCTCATTAAAGACTCCCCGCGATGCGGGGAGTCTTTAAGTACATAAGAAGACCGCGTGATTTTTGGTGGTTATTTTATGAGATTTAAAGTGCTTGAAAAAAGTAATTATTTGTGCCAGACTTATATTGAACAAGGGCTCTTCAAAAGGAGGACAAGATCATGAACGCGCAGGATCGTAAGATACTGGAGAAAATCAGCAGTAATTGGCTGATGGCCTCAATTTTGACCGTGATTGCCACCGTTGTCGACTTATATTTCCTTGGCAAGGAGATTTTTAGTGGCGAGGGCATTGATACTAGCTATGCCCTCAAATTGTCGGTAGCTGGGACATTGCTGATCATTTTGAGTTGGTGGCTGATTGGCAAATACCAGCAGTCCAAAAAAGATCTTAAAGGGGAGTAAAGATTATGTGTGTGACGAAAAAGGACGTCTGGTGACGGGGGTCCTTTTCTTTTTATTTATAACTATTTAAACCAGCTAGGTGTCCAGTGGCCCAAGAAGCTTGGAGATTAAAGCCGCCAGTAAAGCCATCTATATTGAGTATTTCACCAGCAAAATATAAGCCAGGGCAAATTTTTGATTCCATGGTGCTCGGATTAACTTCAGCTAAATCCACACCACCAGCCGTGACAAATTCATCGCCAGCCCGGCGATCAATGATAGTTAAAGGAATATTTTTGAGCCAGTTGGCTGTTTGATTCAATTCTTTATTGCTAATAGTATTATTTTTTTTGCTCACATCTATGCCTATTTGTTCGACAGCAATAGTAGCGAGTGATAGGGGAATAAATTGCTGTATAGCATGTTTAAATAATTTGTGAGGATTAGCAAGAATAAATTTTTTAAGATCAGTGATAATTTTTTCAGGCTTTAAATCTACTAATAAATCCAGAGAAATTTTTAATGGTTTATTAGTATCAAATTTTTCAAAAGCAATTAAAGAAGACAGAGCAAAAACTGCTGGCCCACTAATGCCCCAGTGTGTAAATACAAATGGTCCGGTGAAAGTGGATTTCATCGCCTTAACGCTGAAATTGGCGTTAGTGAAAGAAATGCCAGCGATTTGCTCTGGCCATTTTTCTTTACTAGTCAAAGAGCTTAAAGATGGTGCGAGCTCTGTGGTTTGGTGGCCTAAATTTTCTGCTAAACTATAGCCATCACCAGTAGAGCCAGTTTGACGATAAGCTTGACCGCCTAAAGTCAAAATCACTTTATCCACTTGTAGTGGTTTTTGTGTTTTAAAATTTATAACAAAGCCTTCTTTATTTTTATTGATTTTTATAACTTGATGATTAAATAAAATATTAGTTTTATATTGACTAAATATTTTCTCAAAAGCTTTGACCACATCTTTGCCATTGTTAGACACGGGAAATACTCTCATGTCCGCTTCGCATTTAAGGGGAACACCGTGATTTTCAAACCAAGCTTGTAAAATTTGTGGAGAAAATTGATGCATAGCGGAGTTTAAAAATTTTCCGCCTCTAGGGTATTTACTTAAAATAGTGGGAATATCTGTCAAGCCAGTCGTGACATTGCAGCGTCCGCCACCAGAAATAATAACTTTTTTACCCAAAGAAGCATTTTTTTCAATTAAAAAAACTTCGGCTTTATGGTTATTTTCATTGATAGTTGCAGCAGCCATCATGCCAGCGGCCCCGCCTCCGATGATCGCTATTTTCATATTTTTAAGATTAGCACATCTTGTAATGATTGACAAAATACTAAAAAAATACTATCATAATTTCGTTATTTATAACTATTCGGGGATCGTCTAATGGTAGGACAACTGGTTTTGGTCCAGTCAATTGGGGTTCGATTCCCTATCCCCGAGCCAAGCGAATAAAATGAGCGCAGGCTCAAAATCTAATAAATTCGAGTCGAAGACGAGATTCATAAGATGCTGGACAATAGTCCAGCGCCCCGAGCCACTCGACTTCGTTCTGCGTTGCAGAACTTCGCTCGTGGTCTACGACCAGTAAAGATGACCAATTTCAGCCGAAGGGCTGTTTTTTGTTGTGAAGCAACCCTGAGCGTAGTCGAAGGGTTTGTTTCTGTGTTATAATATAGATAGAAAAAAATGAAAAACAAACTAGGCTTTACTTTAATAGAATTAATTATCGTGATTGCAGTCATTGCTTTGTTGGCCGCGACTACTTTTGTGGCCGTTGATCCAGCTAAACGTATTGGTATGGCACGTGATGCACAACGTTGGCAAGACGTGACGGCTATTGCTGATGCCATTCAACAATATATTGCAGATAATAACGGAACCTTTCCTAGCTCAACTGATTCCTTGATTACAGCTGGTAATTATTTTTATTTGATGGGAATTGGTACTTCTAATGGTGCCGGTTTTGACGGCGATTTATGTCAAAATCATACAGATGTCGAGCCTGGTTTTGGTGTGTTATTATCTAATTTAGTACCAACTTATTTACCCACTATGCCAGTGGATCCAATTGGAACACAAAATAGCGGGGTAACAATTGGCTATTATTTTATGAAAAGTTCAGCTGGTAGAGTGACAATTGGCGTCTGTGAAGAAAGTGATTACGCTACAGCCTCTATTCATGTTCAGCGTTAAAATTTAAAAAATATGTTTAAAAAAATCTTTCTTTTTAATGCTTTAGCATTAATTGCTTTATTGCCAAATATTAGTTTAGCAAGAGATGTTTCTAAAATTAATGATTGGTATCTTAAAGATTTTCATTCGGATATCATAGTTAATACTGATTCGTCTTTATTGATCACCGAAAAAATTATAGCTGATTGTGGTAATTTAGCTGGCAAGCATGGTATTTTTAGAGTTTTACCGACGCAGATAAATACGTCCGAAGGCAAGATTTTGACGCCAATAGAATTAGTTAGCATTACAGATTATGCTGGTCAGCCATTAAAATATAGCACCACTAAACAAAATAATACGATTACTTGGAAAATTGGCGATCCAGATATTACAGTGAAAGGTGAAAATACTTATCAAATAGTTTATAAAGTAAAAAATGCCATTCGTTTTCAAGAAAACTTTGAAGAGCTATGGTGGAATTTGAATGGTAATTTTTGGGAGCTAGAAACCGATAATTATACGGCTGACATTCATTTTCCTGAAGCAATTAGTCAAGATAATACGCAAATCGATTATTATACTGGCTTATATGGCTCAAAAGATAAAAATTTAGCTATTTGGGAGTGGCAAGATAAAGTTTTACATTTTCAATCAGCTGATATTTTAAGAAAAGGCGAAGGCATCAGCATCTCTGTTTCAATGCCAAAAAATATTTTTACGCCTTATCAAATTACTTTTTCAGATAAATATCCAAGTTGGCCATGGCTAGCTTGGCCAATTTTGACTTTTATTTTTTGTTTTACTTTTTGGAAAAAACATGGTAAAGATCCACATTGGCATAAAACAGTAATTGCTGAATATGAAGTACCAGATAATTTGACTCCGATGCAGATGAGTATGTTATCTGGTTTGGGCATTTTAAATAACAAGGCTATCTCTGGATCGATTATAAAGTTAGCTTGTGACGGTATTATTAAAATAGAAGAAATAGCTGCTAAAACTTTAGGTTTTAGTAAAAAAGATTATAAGTTAACAGTTGTCAATGAAAAGAAGTCAGTAAATTTGATAGCGGGAGAAAAATTTTTACTTGAAAGTATTTTTGAAGATCAAAAAGAAATTATTTTATCTGACTTGAAAAAAACTTTTTATAAAAAATTACCGGATATTAAAAAAACAATCAGAGGTTTTTTAGAAGAAAATTCTTATGTAGAGAAAAATAAATATTTTTCTAAAGTTTTTCTTTATAGTTTTGGTATTTATTTTATTTTTTTAGTATTTTTTCTTTTTTTCTCAGGAGCAGTTGTTTTTTCTTTGCTAATAGTTTTCTTTTTCTCTTTGTTGATGAATAAACGCACTATGAAAGGCGCAGAAGTTGAGTGGAGAATTAGGGGTTTTAAATTATTTATTAGTACAGCCGAAAAATATCGAGCGCAGTTTTATGAAAAGGAAAATATGTTTGAAAAGATTTTGCCTTATGCGATTGCTTTTGGTTTGACGGGTAAATGGGTCAAAGCCATGAAAGATATTTATGGTGCAGAAAAATTTGCTGCTATGACGCCAGTTTGGTTTATTGGTTCGGGTGCTAATTTTGATATCGATAATTTTTTTTCAGCTTTAACTAGTATGACTTCAGCTATTTCACAGAGTGCATCTTCATCAACGGGTGCTGGTGGTGGAGGATTTTCTGGTGGCGGAGGTGGAGGTGGCGGAGGCGGTGGTTGGTAATTTTGTTATTTGACAAATTTTATTTAGCATTCTAATATTGAAAATATCAAACTTTTTGAAGAAAAGTGATTAAAAATATGCCAGAATATTTAGTCCGTTTTGTTGAGTGGACAAAATTAAAAATTAGACTTCATATTGACCATCAAAAAATAGTTTATTTTTATGAAAGGGAAATTTGGTGGGCAAGTTTAGGAGAAAATATTGGCTTTGAACAAAATGGTAAAGATGAAAGTTTTTCTCGACCAGTATTGATTTTAAAGAAATTTAATAATCATTTGACATGGGTTTTGCCACTAACCAGTCAAGATAAAATTGGTAAATATTATTACCCTACTAATATAGATAATAAAAATGGCTTTATAATTTTATCTCAAATTAGAGCCATTAGTATTAAAAGGCTAATTAGAAAAATTGCTACTTTAGATAAAGATACCTTTAAAAAAGTTAAGAGCAAAATCAAATCTTTTTTATAAAAAAACGATCTCTACCCTTTTGGGGTAGAGTCTCGGAGCCCGAAGGCCATTTGTATTTAAAAGATAGCATAAAGTTATTTGTTGGTCAATAGTTGACAAAACTATTTTTTTATGATATAGTAAGCAATCTAATCAATTCTAGCCATATTTTAAGAGGCTAGCGACTCGAATCTTTTGTGTCATTATGTGGCCCAGCAGAGGTCAGGTCACATAATTTTTTTATTTTTATGACACAAACAAAGACAATTACGCCTAATTTTGATAATTTAGGCATTTCTCTCAATTTGCTGGAGGTTTTAGGCAAACTACATTTTAGTGCGCCAACTCCTATTCAGCATCAATGTATTCCCGCTGCTTTAGAAGGTAAGGACGTGGTCGGTATCGCTCAAACAGGTACTGGTAAGACCCTAGCTTTTGGTATTCCGATGATTCAATTACTTAGCCAAAATAAAGGCCAAGGTTTGATTTTGTTGCCAACTCGTGAACTTGCTTTACAAGTTGATGAAGTTTTACAAAAACTTGGCAAAAGCTTTGGTTTGCGCACCGTAGTTTTGATTGGTGGTACTTCAGCTGGACCACAGATCCAGGCTATTAAGCGTAATCCACATATCATTGTTTCTACACCAGGACGTTTGATTGACCATTTACAACAAAAAAATCTTCATTTAGATAAAATCAAAATGATCGTTTTAGATGAAGCTGATCG
>LBRC01000034.1:7016-18774 GCA_000991205.1 Parcubacteria group bacterium GW2011_GWA2_36_10
TTTTATGAAAACTCCTTGGCGTATCGAAGTAGCGCCAGCTGGCACAGTGGCGACTCAAGTGGAGCAAGAGATTTTTATGGTGCCCAAAGAAAATAGAATTAATCTTTTACATAAAATTTTATCTGATAATCATGGTTCTGTCTTGATTTTTTCTCGTACTAAACATGGAGCTAAAAAAATTGCTGGTTTTGTTCGCGGTATGGGGCATTCGGCTGTCGAGATTCACTCTAATAGATCACTAGCCCAAAGACAGGAAGCTTTGGCTGGTTTTAAAAATGGTAAGTATCGTGTACTAGTAGCCACAGATATTGCGGCTCGTGGCATTGACGTCACTGGTATTTCTTTGGTGATCAACTATGATTTGCCAAACAATCCCGATGACTATGTGCACCGTATTGGCAGAACTGCTCGTGCTGGTGCGACTGGCAAAGCTGTTTCTTTTGCTGGATCTGACGAAAAGCTAGTTATTAAACAAATTGAAAGATTGATTAAAAAAACTATTACCATCTCTGCTCTGCCAGCTTTGACTGCTACTCGTATCGTCAGTCGTGACATACCTGGTATGCGTCATGGTGAGCAAGCCAGAAGTACCAGAACTTTTCAAAGAGCTGGTCGCAATCCAAGACGTCGTAGAACAAATTAAAGCTCTAACCCGTCGGGTGACCCGTCGGGTTATTTTACTGCAGAATTTAAAAAAACCATAAAATATAGGCTATTCTTAAAACCACCCGACGGGTGGTTTTAAGGTTTGATAAGTTTATATAGGCGGGAGTGTTTTTTGTTAAAGATTATGCTATAATACTCGGACTTATGCAATATTTGACTAAACAAACATTCAAGATTTTTTGGCAACATTTGTGGCATTACAAATGGTCTGTTTTAGTTATTTTCTTTGGTGTGATTGGTGGATCAATTACTAATATTATCGCACCTTTGTTTTATAAACAGTTTTTTGATGTTTTAGTGAATTCTGCTGGTGCTAGAGAATCTAGTGTTTTGGTAGCTATTTTAGGAAAAATTTTCTTAGTATATTTTTTGGGTTGGCTTTGTTACCGTTTGATTAGTTTTTTTATGTCTTATTTTCAGACCAATGCTATGGCCGATTTAGAAAATACATCTTTTGGCTACTTGCATAAACATTCAGTTTCTTTTTTTAATAATAATTTTGTTGGTTCTTTAGTTAAAAAAGTTAATCGTTTTTCCCATTCTTTTGAAATGATTACTGATATGCTGGTTTGGGATTTATTGCCAATGGTGGTGATAACGGTTTCAGTTATTTTTGTTTTGACTAAAAAAAATATTTTCATTGGTCTTGGGATTTTAGCTTGGGTAATAGTTTATATTTTAATTAACTACTTTTTTAGTATTTATAAATTAAAATATGATACGCAAAGAGCAGCTCTAAGCTCTAAGGTCACTGGTGTTTTGGCTGACACCATCTCCAATCATAGTAATGTTAAATTATTTAATGGCTATACACGTGAGAAAAAATTATTTGCTCAAGTAAATAGTGAGTTTCAAAAAATACATCAATTTGCTTGGAATTTAGGTAATTATTTTGAAACTGGCCAAGCCATGTTCATGATTTTGTTGGAAATTGGGGTGATGTATTATGCCGTGTTACTATGGCAAAAAAATATTTTGACAGTCGGTGATTTTGTGTTATTACAAAGTTATTTGTTAAATATCATCATGCGCCTTTGGAGTTTTGGTCGTTTGGTCAGAAAATATTATGAAAATATGGCCAACGCTGAAGAGATGACAGAAATATTTACGACTGAACATGAAATTAAAGATGTTAAAAATGCTAAAACTTTAAAAATTACTAAAGGCGAAATTGATTGGCAGGAAGTGAATTTTAATTATAATCAAACTCGGCAAATTATCAAAGATTTTACTTTGAAAATAAAAGCTAAAGAAAAAATTGCCTTTATCGGCCCATCAGGCGCAGGTAAATCAACACTAGTTAACTTATTGTTGAGAAATTATGATTTAGCTAGTGGTAAGATTTTAATTGATGGTCAAAAGATCGATAAAATCACCCAAGAGTCTTTGTGGCAAAATATTTCCTTTGTCAATCAAGACCCGATTTTATTTCATCGAACTCTAGAAGAAAACATTGCCTATGGTAAACCAGGGGCTAGTATGGCTGAGATTATCAAAGCAGCCAAGCTGGCTTATGCTGACGATTTTATCAATAGTTTTTCCGAAAAATACCAGACTTTTGTAGGAGAAAGAGGAGTGAGATTGTCTGGTGGCGAACGTCAACGGGTAGCAATTGCTAGAGCTATTTTGAAAAATGCATCAATTTTGGTTTTAGATGAAGCTACCTCTTCTTTGGACTCCGAGTCAGAGGAATTGATCCAAGCGGCTCTAGCAAATCTGATGAAAAATAAGACAGTTATCGTGATTGCTCATCGATTATCGACAATTATGAAAATGGACAGAATCGTGGTTTTAAATCAAGGTCAGATTGTCGAACAAGGCACACATCAAGAATTAACCAATAAAAATGGGGGTTTATACAAAAAACTTTGGGAAAAGCAGGTTGGGGGCTTCATTAAGTAGACGGCTAAGATAGAACTTGCTATTTTTGTCAAGATGTGTTATTGTAATACTTAAGTTTAATAAATAAGACAATTTTATGGGAAATTTTAATCGAGACAGCAGACCTAGCGGCGACAGAGATAGAGGTGCTAGCCGTGGTGGTTTTGGTGGTAGTTCAAGAGGTTTTGGTGGAGATCACCGAGATCGTGATAGAGGTCCAGTAGAAATGCACCAAGCTGTTTGTGATGGTTGTGGTAATGACTGTGAAGTCCCATTTCGTCCAACTAGTGGTAAACCAGTTTATTGTAATGATTGCTTTAAGAAAAACGATACTAGACCAAGTCGTTCTTCTGGTGGCGGACAAGACAATAGTCAAGTTAGCGAAGCTATCAATGGTTTAAACAAAAAGCTTGATCAGATTTTAAATCTTTTACAGGCTACTAAAGCTCCTGCTAAAGCAAAGACTAAAGAAAAAGAAATGGATGTAGTATTTGATGAAGTAGAAGAAAAACCTAAAGCTGCTAAAAAAGTAGTGAAAAAGAAAAAATAAACTCTATATTAAAACACCCCGGCATCCGCCGGGGTGTTTTGTTGATATCGAAATAAGCCGACGAGGAAGGTATTTTAAAATACTGGCAGTGTAATCTCCGCGCCAGCGGAAATAATTTATATTTTTTGTTTTAAAAAAGTAGGGATTTTAACTTGAAAAAAAAGTGGTTTTGTGGTATTTTAAAGGCAGATTAAAAATCCAAATTTTATGCAAATTTCGCCAATTATCGTGGCTTTGTACCAAAAATTAGAGCGAGCTAAAAAGCTAAAACTGGCTATTGCCGAAGAAGAAAATAAAATAGAAGTAGAAGAGATCACTTCTAAGGTTACTTTTTTCTATGAAAAATTACGTAATAGTGTAGACTTCAAAGAAGTTCATCTTTTGCGTCGTTTTGCGATTGAGAGAAATTTACGTCGTCGTTTATTACTAGAAACTTTAAAACCGCAAATTGCCAAGGGCTTAATAGAGGATTTGATTCGTAGTCGCTATTTGCCAAACAATGCTTTGCCGGAAAAATTTATTTTACAAGTAGCACATATTATTAAGCGTTACAATGATTTGTTTTTATTACTGAATGATCTTTATCATACTGCTGAAAGAAAAAAATATTTTGATTGGTTAGTTGGCATTGAGGCTTGTGAGATTGACATGCTTCTTAGTCCAGAGACTATCGGTGACTCGGTGATTGAAACCATGTATCAGGCGATCAAACCACGCATTAAATTCAGTGGCGCAAGTGTTGATGAAGTCAGAGTCAGAGAAAAAAATGTTCAGCTTTATATCGCCATCCATAAGTCTTTAGTAAAATCAGATGATACTATCATTGCTTATCATTTGTTTAATCTTTATTTTCCTGATTGGCGACAGGCAGATGAGAATTTAGTAAAAGTGGTAGCAGCCAATTTTGCCTCTATTCACAGAACTCTGCAGCATCACCTCAAGCATCCGTATCAAAAAAAATTGTTAAATACTATTAAGGAAGATGTTGTCACTTTTAAAATTTTATATGAATTAATTTTATTAAAAGGGGATGATTTAGCGGATTTATTAGCTGATCCAGAGCAATTTTTAGCGGAAGCAAAAATTTTGATTAATCAAAAGTATAAAATCGTTGGGAACAAAATCAGACAAAGTTCGATCAGAGCTGTTATTTATATTTTTGTCACCAAAATGACCTTGGCTTTGATTTTTGAATTGCCGTACGAAGTATATATAGTCAAAGAGTTGCACTATCTACCTTTGATTATCAATGTTTTATTGCCACCATTATTGATGTTTTTGATTACTTTGACGATTGTGCCACCAACTAAAGAAAATACTAATAAAATTTTGGACAATTTACACAATATTATTTACGGCGAACCAAAACAATCTATTTTGTGTAAACTCAATGTCAAGTATAGCCAAAATTGGG
Source organism: Parcubacteria group bacterium GW2011_GWA2_36_10 (assembly GCA_000991205.1). Lineage (GTDB taxonomy): Bacteria > Patescibacteriota > Patescibacteriia > UBA1558 > GWA2-36-10 > GWA2-36-10. Next base: position 11,528 of record LBRC01000034.1, read on the forward strand.
GCTTCAGAACTTTTTATTATTCCATGTTTACTACCCTATATATTTTAGTGTTTGGTTTTATTATCATGCTTTTACAGAGTCTAAGCTTTAATATTTTATCTGGTACTTTGTTTTTATTCTTTTTGACGATGGTTAGTTTCTTTGCTTTAAAAATCAGATCGACTGCTAAAGAGTATAAAGTTTTACAAAAAAAGATGGGCTTGTTAGCATTTTTAATTGATTTCTTTTCTTTACCGATAGTTTCGGCTGGACGTTGGCTTTCGACCAAGTTTAAAAAAATAAATGTTTTTGCTTTTGTGATGGACTATATTATCGAAGCACCGTTTAAGATTTTTATTGCTACTTTTGAAGATTGGCTTGGTTTTTTGAAAGACAAAAAAGAAGGCATGTATCACGATGAATAAAAATTAAATTTGTGTTATAATTTTCTTGTATGCAAATCCATCAAGCAATAGAAATTATTTTTACTATTTTGCTGATTTTATTTTTGATTGTGATGGTGATAGCTATCATGACTTTTATTTCTATTTTAGAAAGTTTGAATGATTTTGATATTAGTTTTGGTATGAGAGTATTTTTTATCACTGGCATGTCAGGTCTTTATCTATATTTATTAAAAGTGATGGTCAGTAAATTTATAGACTGGCATCGTTATTTATAATTTTTTTATGTTAGGTACTAATATTATTACGACAATTGGTAGCTCAACGATGGACACCATGTTTTATACTGACCAGATGGTTTTGATGGATAATAAAAAAGATTTATTACAACAAAAATTAATTGGTTTTGAATATGGCGCCAAAATTTCTAGTCAAAATGTTACTACTACTTTTGGTGGTGGCGGAGCTAATGCAGCAGTTAATTTTGCCTCTTTGGGTCTAAAAGTTCAACTAGTTTCTTCACTAGGAACAGACGCTATCGGACAATCAATTTTAAATAATTTAAAAGAGAAAAAAGTTGATATTCATTTAATTCAAAAAAATTCTAAAAAAATAACGGATAATTCTTTTATTGTTAACGTTGGCTCTTTTAATGAACATGTGATTTTTTCTTGTCGTGGAGCCTATGAAGATATTGATTTGAGTTTAGCTACAGTGCAAAAAATAAAAACGCCCTGGATTTATTTGACTCGTTTGTCAGCCAATTTTTTTCCTAAACTAGCCAATATTTTTGAGCAAGTTAGAAGTCGTAAGATAAAAATCGCTTGGAATCCTGGCGCGGATCAGCTTCAGCTTGGTTTGACACGCTTGCATCGTTTTATGGCTGACACTTATGTTTTTGATGTCAATCGTGACGAAGCTTTAGAGTTGATCATTAAAATCAAAGGTAAAGACTTTAAAAATAATATCAATGTTTTATTAAAAGAACTACATAAATTCGGACAAAAATTAACTGTTATTACCGATGGGCCAAATTCGCTACCATGGTGACATAGAAAAATCTTTGCGCTTAGGCATTTGGAATAGTAATTCGGTGATTATGAAAATTGGTGCGCAAGTCGGTATTTTGACAGTCGCAGATTTGAAAAAACATAATTTATAAGATGAAAAAAATTATCGCTGAAGTTTCTGCTCGCCACCTACATCTTTGTCAAAAAGATCTAGAAATTTTGTTTGGCTCGCCTCGCGGCGAAGCGGGGAAAAAATATCTTTTACATCAAAAATCAGCTTTATCACAAACAGGACACTATGCCGCCCAAGAAACTGTTAATTTAGTAAATAAAAGTAAATCTTTGACAGTGCGTATCATTGGTCCGACACGTCCAGATACCCAAGTAGAATTATCTATGACTGATTGTAAATTTTTAGACATAAAACCGATTTTAAGATTATCAGGGGACCTCAAAAATTCTAGTGGCCTTACTTTAGTTGGTCCAAAAGGCAAGCTAAAACTAAAAACAGGAGTCATAGTAGCTAAAAGACATTTACATTTAGCCATTCAAGATGCCAAAAAATGGCAATTAAAAAATAATCAAAAAGTTTCCGCGCAAGTTAAAGGTGAAAGAGAATTAGTTTTTAAAAATATTATAGTTAGAGTTGGTGAGGGCCAGACGCGTTTGCACCTAGACACTGATGAGGCTAATGCCGCGGGCATAAAAAATGGCGAAATAGTTTATTTAGATTTTTAACATGAATAAGATGCTTCTCGCGCAAAACGAAATATTAAATAATTTGAATGATTCAGAACAAAAATTTCAAGAGCTGAATCAGCGTTTAAATATGATCAAAACTGAATATCAAAATTTACAGCTTCAAGCAGAACCGATGTCTTTTTTTAATTTTTCTAATATTTATTTTTGGTTAGTAATTTGCGGTTTATTTTTGATTTTATTTGCTTTGTGGTTTTTATATCTAGAGCTCAAAATAAAGCGGATAGATTTAGCCCGCGAAGAAGTGAGAGTTGTTAAGAAAAAAATCATTGAGCCAGCCGTGCAAAAAGCCGAGAAAAAAGTGCATAAAGTTTTGAAAGTGCCTGTCAAAAAAGTCAAGTAGTTAATCCCCCCCTCCTTATGCGTTGGCAAGTATCACCACAAGTAAATAATGAGTTTTTAGATAAATTTCCAGAGTTGTCACCAATTATGGCAACTTTGTTGTTTAACCGTGGTTTGCAGACGCAAAGTGCGATTGATCAGTTTTTGTCACCAGATTATTCCCAAGACATTCATGATCCGTATTTATTTAAAGATATGAATAAAGCTTGTGAAGTTGTATATCAAGCTATTAAAAATCAAGATTTGATTACTGTCTTTGGTGATTATGATGCTGATGGTGTGCCAGCCGCGGTGATTTTGACTACAGTTTTGGAGCGTCTGGGAGCTAAAGTAGAAGTATATCTGCCGCATCGTGAAAAAGAAGGCTATGGTTTAAATAAATTAGCCATTGAAGAATTAGCTCGCTCCGACGCGAGGCGAGCTAAGACTAAAACAAAGCTGTTGATTACTTGTGATTGTGGTATTAGTAATGCTGAAGAAATAGAGCTAGCTAACTCTTTGGGTTTGCAAGTGATTATCACTGATCATCATGCTATCCCAGTTAATTTACCCCAAGCCTTAGCTATTATTCACCCTCAAGTTGAAGGCGAGACTTATCCTTTTAAATTTCTTTGTGGCGGAGGAGTAGCCTTTAAGCTGGTTCAAGCTTTATTACGACATAAAAATTGTAGTCTCGAGAAAGCTGAAGCTGAACGTCAAGAAAAATGGCTATTAGATTTAGTCGCTATCGCTACGGTCGCTGACATGGTGCCTTTGACAGGTGAAAATAGAACACTAGTAAAATATGGTTTGATTGTCTTGAAAAAAACCCAACGTTTAGGTTTACAAAAAATGATTTTAGTAGCTGGGATAGATATTAATAAGCTAGACACGACCATGATCAGCTTTGCTTTTGCGCCACGCATCAATGCAGCTGGTCGGATGGATCATGCAAATTTAGCCTATCATTTATTAAACACTCAAGATGAAGCTAAAGCTTTAGCTTGGGCAGAAGAGCTAAATCAAGCCAATATTCAAAGACAAAAAATAACCGAAACAGTTTTTAAAGAAGCGAAAAATCAAGCGCCAGATTTAAAAGCTAAATTGTTATTTTTTTATAAAGCAGATTGGCCAGCTGGCTTGACTGGACTAGTTGCTTCAAAATTAGTGAAAGAATTTAATCGGCCGGCTATTCTACTCACCAATAGCGACGAAGAAACAATTGTTGGTTCTGGCCGTAGTATTGAAGGCTTTCATATCACTGAAGCTTTACAGCAAAATGCTGATTTATTATTACGTTTTGGTGGACATCCACAGGCTTGTGGCTTTTCTTTAAAAAAAGAAAATTTAGCAAGCTTTCAAGCCAACATGCAAGCTTTAGCTAATAAGCAAATCAAAGATGAAGAGTTAGAGCCAGTGTTGAAAGTTGAGTTAGAGCTTGATTTGATGGCGATTAATTGGGAGCTAGTCGATACTTTGGATAAATTTCAACCCTATGGTCAACAAAATACCGAGCCATTGTTTGCAGATTACGGAGTGCTAGTGACTGGTGCGAAAAAAGTCGGTAAAGATCAAAATCATTGGAAATTAGAGCTAGTCAAACAAAATAAAAAATTAGGCGCGATTGCTTTTTCTTTGGGTAAAATAGAGTTATCTCTTGGCCAAAGAATAGATATTGTTTATAATTTAAACATCAATCAATGGAATGGCACGCGCCAAATCCAATTAATTATTAGAGATTTAAAAATATCATCATGATCCAAGCTAAAACACAATTTAAATTATTTACCGATGGAGGATCGCGTGGCAATCCTGGGCCAGCGGCGATTGGTGGCGTTTTGTATCAAGTTGATAAAGAAATCGCTAATTTTTCTAAATATTTAGGTCAAGCTACCAATAATCAAGCAGAATACAATGCCTTGTTAACTGGTTTAGAATTAGCTAAAAAACATAAAGTAAATAATTTGCAGTGTTTTTTAGATAGCGAATTAGTAGTAAAACAACTAAGCAAAGAATATCGCGTTAAAGACGCTGATTTAGCTAAACTATTTGTCAAAGTTTGGAATTTGGCCCAAGCTTTTGATAGTATTAGCTTTAATCATGTTCGACGTGAGCTAAACAAAGAAGCGGATAGACTGGTAAATTTGGCTTTAGATAATCGTAAATAATCTTTTAACCCGTCGGGTCACCCGTCGGGTTGTGACGAGATTTGCTAGAATAGCTAATATTGATTTTTCTTCTTCAAAATGTTATATTTTAGTCAATGTCAGTCAATTTTTCCTGGCCTATTTTTGGCCATAATAAGCAAATAAGTTTTTTACAAAATACCTTAAAACAAGGTAATTTAGCTAATGCTTATTTGTTTTATGGTGCCAAAGGTCTTGGTAAAAAAATGATTGCTAAATATTTTGTGCAAAGTTTATTTTGTACTGAAAGTACAAAGCCTTGTCAAAATTGTCTAGCTTGTCTCAAGATGAACAGAGGAATCCAAGGAAATTTTATGTATTTGTCAGCTTTGAAAAATAAAGATGACAATGAAGATACTCAAGTTGAACAAGTGAGAAATTTTTTAAGTAATTTGTCTTTGACCAGCTTTGATGGTGGCTACAAATTAGCGATTATTTATGCGGTTGATAAACTAAACATTTTTTCTTTAAATGCTTTACTCAAAGTGATTGAAGAACCACCAAAAAATACCACCATTATTTTGATCGCTGATCAGATAAATAATCTGCCAGCCACTGTCATTTCTCGTTGTCAGCTCTTAAAATTTCAGCCTTTGAATAAAAAAGACATGTCAGCTTGGCTCGAAACTTTTAAATTAAACGAAGTTAATCAACAAACAATTTTAAATCTATCTTTTGGTAAGCCTGGTTTAGCTTTAGAATATATCGAAGATAATTTAGTAAGTTTTAAAAAAGATTGTCAGTTTTTATTAAAAATTTTGAGTGATAATACTTTTGTAGCTTGGCAAGATTTAGAGCATTGGTTTGGAATTTTAAAAAAAGCCAATCCGCAAGCTAAAGTTTACGAATTAGCTCACATCACCACTCATTATTTAGACTTGTGGCAATTATTACTTAGGGATATTTTGTGGCACAAACTTAATCGCCCAGTTTTAAACGTTTTATTTTCAGAAAATATTGCTAAAATTAGCCAAAAGTATAGCGTGACAAAAATTTTAAATAATTTATTAAGTATCAATAAAATTCGTCGCCAATTAAAAAATAATGTGACACCACAATTAGTTTGGGAAAATTTAGTTTTAGATTTAAAAATATGATAAAAACAAAAATATTTTATTTGAGTCTATTATGCTTACCACTTTTTCTTTCGGCTTGCATCAGTATCAAGAGTGGTAATAGTAATAATGCTTTATCAGCTAGTGCCTTTTTTATCAGCACTGACTTTGGTGAGACTTGGACAGCTAAAAATAAAATAGCTAATGTTGAGGCGACTACAAAAACTTTTACTAATAACGTGAGTAAAATTGCCCTAGATCCACAAGATGAAAAAGCGATTTATTTAGGCACGACTGATAGTGGTATTTATTATACTTATAATTACGGCAACTCTTGGGAAAATGTTTTGCCATACAACGGTACGGTCAATGATTTGTTTGTTCATCCAAAAGATAAGTGTCAGCTTTATGCAGCGATTCATAATAAAATCGTGAAGAGTGAAGATTGTGCGCGTACTTGGATAGACTTATATTTTGAGCCACGCGCTGGACAATATATATCAAGTTTAGCAATTGATTATCAAAATCCAGATATTATTTTTGCTGGCACCAAAGAAGGTGCTTTATTACGTAGTGTCGATAAAGGAGTATCTTGGTCGGTTTATCATCGTTTTGATAATAAAATTAGCAAAATTTTAGTCATGAACCACAGTGATAGTAATACTATGTATGTAGCTTTAGAGAACCAGGGTCTGTGGCGTAGTATAGATGCTGGAGCAAATTGGGAAGATGTGATGCAATTACCACTTTATCAGCCAGATACTGTCATTGAAGAGCAGAGACCTTTAGCTAAAATTAGTGGGGTGAAAATCTTGTCTGATGTGACCGTTGATTTGACGACTAAAGACAGCTTGCTTTATGCAAATAAAATTGGTATTTTTAGGTTTAAAGTTGACCACTGGGAACAATATAAGCTTTTAACTAGCAAGAATAAAGCTACTATTTATTCAGTGGCGGTAAATCCTTTGAATGGTCAAGAAATATATTACGGTACCAACAATGCTTTTTACTTTAGTAAAGACGGGGGAGCGAACTGGCAAGTAAAAGATTTACCGACTACTAAAATCGCTAAAGAGCTAGAGTTTTCACCAAATAGTAAATATCTATATTTAGGCACTTACGTCATAGAGCAATAAAATTATTAATAAAAATTTATGCATCATTTATTAGATAGTCAGCGGCATCATTTTGAGAAAACGATTGAGTTTTTCAAAAACGATATTTCTTCTTTCTACCTTATAGCTCGCCATTAAACTACGGTCTATCTCTTTTTTGACGGTAGATTTAAGACGGAGAGTGATTATTGTAATAACATTGCTTATGTAATCATAAATTTTTGCTGCTGCTTTGTTTCCATAATTGTTAATCTCTTTATATTGTTTATTGAGCCTTAGGTCTATTCGATAAACTAAATAGATAGTAGTTACTGCGAAAAATAATGCAATAATTGAAGCACTTCTTGAACAAGCCGAAGCAGGCAAAGAGCTGGGTTATGATTGGTATCTTCTTCCAATTGTAAGAACTGTAAAATTA
>LBRC01000035.1:0-5147 GCA_000991205.1 Parcubacteria group bacterium GW2011_GWA2_36_10
ACAAAATTTTAAAACCGAATTAATCAATGATTTGCCAGTTGATGAAGAACTAAGTTTTTATCAATCTGGAAATTTTAAAGATCTTTGTCGTGGACCACATGTAGCAAGTAGTGAAGAAATAAATGCCGAAGCTTTTTGTTTGACGCAAACCGCTGGCGCTTATTGGCGTGGTGATGAAAAACGCGAAATGCTCGTGCGTATTTATGGTTTGGCTTTTGAAACTCAAAAAGAACTGGCTGATTATAAAGCTATGCTAGAAGAGGCCAAAAAGCGTGATCATAGACTTTTAGGCAAACAGCTAGACTTATTTACTTTTTCTGAATTAGTCGGTCCTGGTTTACCACTCTGGACACCTAGGGGCACAATTTTGCGTCAAGAAATAGATGGCTTTGTCTGGGAATTGCGCCAGGCTTATGGCTATGAAAAAGTGACTATTCCTCACATCACTAAAAAAAGTCTTTATGATGTCAGTGGTCATTCCCAAAAATTTGCTGACGGCTTATTTACCATTATTACTCGCGAAGGCCATGAATTTGCCATGAAACCAATGAATTGTCCCCATCATACTCAAATTTATAATCATTTACCTCGTAGCTATCGTGATTTACCCCAACGCTATGCGGAAACTACGATGGTCTATCGCGATGAACAAAGTGGTGAGTTATCTGGTCTAGCTAGAGTTCTGTCTATCACTCAAGATGATGCTCATGTGTTTTGTCGTGAAAATCAAGTCAAAGATGAAGTTTTAAAAATTGTCAATATTGTCCAAACTTTTTATAAAACTTTTGGTTTTGAACTAAAAATTCGCCTTTCTTTACATGATCCAGAACAGCTAGAAAAATATCTAGGCGATGAAACTGTTTGGCAAAAAACGGAAAATGATTTAAAAGATTTATTAAAGCAAGCTAATTTAGAATTCACTGAAGGTCTTGGCGAAGCAGCATTATATGGACCAAAAATAGATTTTATGGCGCAAGATTCTTTGGGTCGCAAATGGCAAGTGGCCACTATCCAGCTAGACCGCAATTTGCCAATTCGTTTTGATTTATATTGTATCAATGAAAAAAGTGAACAAGAACGCATCGTGATGATTCACGCTGCTATTGCCGGATCTTTAGAAAGATTCTCTGCAGTTTTGATCGAACATTTAGCTGGAGATTTTCCTTTGTGGCTAGCTCCGGTGCAAATCAAAATCTTAACTGTCAGTGAAAATCATGTAGAATTCGCTAAAAAATTAGCAGCCGAATTTAAATTACAAAATTTAAGAATAGAAATCGATGACTCTAACGAAACTTTAGGAAATAAAATTCGCAAAAATTCTGCGGAAAAAATTCCTTATACTTTAGTCATTGGTGACAAAGAAATAGCTTCAAGTGAAATGGCTATTCGTGTCCGTGGACAAAAAGATTTATTAAATATTAGTAAAGAAGAATTTATCAAACTTGCCAAAACAAAAATCGAAAATCGGGAATTAGCCTTATAAACATTAATAATAAATCTCATGCAAGAAATTAGAACCGCCTTAACTTATGACGACGTACTTTTGGTGCCACAAAGATCAGAATTAAGATCTCGCCAAAATACTGATGTCTCTACTTATTTAACTAAAAATATTAAACTAAATATCCCTCTCGTGCCGGCCAATATGGACACCGTCACGGAAAGCAAAATGGCCATTGCCATGGCTTATTTGGGTAGTATTGGTATCATTCATCGTTTTTGTAGTGTTGACTATCAGGTCAAAGAAGTCAAAAAAGTAAAACGCAAACAAAATGTAGTGATTGATCATCCTTTTACTATCACCACTCATACTACTTTAAAAGAAGTGCGAGCCAAAATCTTAGAACACAACTGTCAAAGCTTTTTAGTGTCTGATAATGGCCAAGATCTACTAGGTATTTTGACTAGTCGTGATATGGATTTTGTGACTGATGAAAATACCAAAGTCATTGAGATGATGACACCAAAAGAAAAACTGATTACCGCTCCAGTAGGCATTGAGATGGAAAAAGCCAAGGAAATTTTAAGTATCAATAAAATAGAAAAATTACCAATCGTTGACAATGCCTTTCGCATCCGCGGCTTAATCACTGCCACTGACATTATCCGTAATTATAATAATGGTCACGCTAGCAAAGACGCTAAGGGCAGACTTTTAGTCGGCGCCGCTGTCGGTACTAAAGATGATTTTATGGAACGCGTCAAAGCCTTGGTTGAGGCCGAAGTAGATGTCTTGGTAGTTGACATTGCCCATGGTCACTCTGTCAATGCTATAGAAGCTATCAAAGAAATTAAAACCAAATATCCATCAATTGATATAATTGGCGGCAATGTAGCGACAGCTCAAGGCGTTAAAGATTTGATTTTAGCTGGTGCTGATGCTGTCAAAGTAGGCATTGGTTCTGGTTCTACTTGTACTACTCGCATTACCACTGGTTTTGGTGTGCCACAATTAAGTGCTATTTTTAACTGTGCACCAGTTTGCAAACAATACAATGTTCCCCTCATAGCTGATAGTGGCATCAAACAGCCAGGAGACATGGTTAAGGCCTTAGCGGCCGGTGCTGACTCTGTTATGATGGGTGGACAATTTTCTGGCACCGAAGAAACTCCCGGTGCGGTTTTATCTTATCGTGGACAACAATATAAAATTTCCCGCGGTATGGCCTCATTGACCGCTGCTCTTGCTCGCCCAAATGCTAAAGAAAAAATAGAAGATGTCACTCCCGAAGGTGTGGAATCTCGCGTGCCATTCAGAGGCCCGGCTAAAAATGTAGTCAATCTTTATGTTGGTGGCCTACGCTCTGGTATGAGCTATGCAAATGCGCGTAACTTAAAAGAGCTACAAGAACATGCGCAATTTATTCGTATTACTAATGCTGGTTTGACTGAATCACACTCTCACGACAATCAAGTGCTATAAAGCACTAAATATGCTATAATAAAAATATACCTAGCTACTTCCCCTATCGGGGAAATATCATAGGCATTATAAATAGCGTAATATTTTATTATTAAAAAAAGAAAAATATGTTTAACAAAAAAATTATTTATTATAGTCTTTTTGTGCTAACTTTAGTTTTTGCTTGGCAAATAAATACTAAATTAATTTTTGCGCAAACCAGTGCTGATACTAGCACTACTATCACTGAAGTCAGTAGCGATGATCTAGATATTAGCAGTGAAGAAGTAAAGTCACCTGATGATAATGGCTATTGGTGGAGCAAATTTAAACTTAGCACCAAAATTTTATTTACTAGTGATGCTGTCAAAAAAGATGAGCTTAAGCTTAAACAAGCTAATTTAGAATTGTTAGCTGCCAAAAAATTAGCGGAAAATAATCCTGATGCAAAACTCCAAGAAAAACTAAATAAAGCCTTAGAAAAATATCAGGCTAAAATGACCAAAGTAGAAGAAAAAATCAATGCTTTACCAGCCGACAAAAAAACTGAATTACTAAAAAAGCTTGATGAACAAGCTTTAAAACAACAAGAAATTTTACGTAATTTATCTGCTAAATTACCAGAACAAGTTAAAACCAAAATAGAAGCTTTGCGCCAAGAACGCATCAATACTTGGTACGAAAAGCATAAAGCTAATTTAGAACAAAGATTGACTGCAGCAGCTGATACCACTGACCAGGCTGACAAATTCGCTGGCTTAAAAGCCATGGCTAATCTAGAAGATTTAAAAGATGCTTTACCGACTGAAGCTGGTGCTGCTATCGAAGCCACGCAAAATAAAACTCGCGATAGATTGATTGAAAAATTAAAAAATCTCTCTACTCAAGAAAAAGAAAAAGTTAGTAAATATTTAGAAGAAGTAAAATTAACTGATGTCCAAAAAATAAAACTAACCGAAACTTTATCTTCAGCGCCACAAGGTTCGGTTTTAGGCACCGAAGCTATCCAAGCTAAAGAATCTTTAATGGCAAAACTCAAAGAAAAATTTAATAATTTAGACGATAGTCAAAAAGAAAAATTTTTACAGCAAAATATCAACATCGGTCAAAATGGTGAGGCTGTCAAAATCAAGATAATCAATGAACTAAGATCTGAAGCTTCCAGCGAACTAAAAACTAAACTGGAAAAATTAAAAATAGAACAACAAGAACAGCTCAAAGAAAGAATAAAAAAAATAGACGATAGTGACGACTTGGATGAACTAGAAGATGATAGTAGAAATTTACCGGTCATCAGAAAAGAGCTGGAAGAAAAAAAATTAGAGCTACTAAAAAAAGAAAAAGAAAACAATCGTGAAGCCGAAAAACAAAGATTAGAAATTTTAAAGAAAAAACAAGAGTTAGAACGTGAACGCTTAAAACAAGAACAAGAAGACTAAAACTTTTTATTAAAATTCCACCCCTACGGGGGTGGAATTTTTTATACTAATCTATGAGACAGGATTGATTTTTTTGAGTTTTATTGTTCACCCCGTTAGATAAACACTCAAGTTATCCGAATTTAAAAACATTGCTTTATTTTTAAAAATTCAGTAGTATAAAAAGATAAATTTTACTTATCTAACGGGGTAAAAATGCCAAAGCTATGAAAGATAAAAAATTCTACTTACTTATTTTTGGTTGCCAGATGAATATCTCTGACGCCGAGCGTCTAGCGACTGCTCTCAAAGCTCTGGGCTACCAAGAAACTAATAACGAAGACGAGGCTGACTTAATAGGTGTCGTTGCTTGTTCGGTCAAGCAAACAGCCGTTGATAGGATCTATGGCAAAGTGCGTAATTGGCAAATAGTCAAAGAAAAAAGACCATTGATCACTATGCTGTCTGGCTGTGTGCTTGATTATGATCGCAAAAAACTAGCGGATAAATTTGATATTTTTTTAGACATAAAAAATCTAGACAATCTGGCAGAAAGTATAAAAAAAGCAGCTCCCGAAGAAAAATTAGCTTTACCTAGTTTCTTTGATATCCAACCGAGCTACTACTCTAGCTATCGTGCTTATGTACCGATTATGACTGGTTGTAATAAATTTTGCACTTATTGCGCCGTGCCCTATACCAGAGGCCGAGAAGTGTCTCGACCAAGTGCCAGCATCATTGCTGAAATCAAAGAATTACTTGCAAAAAATTATAAAGAAATAATTTTATTAGGTCAAAATGTAAATTCCTATGGCCTAGATAAAATA
>LBRC01000035.1:5220-12042 GCA_000991205.1 Parcubacteria group bacterium GW2011_GWA2_36_10
CACTTGCCCGTCCAATCAGGCTCTGATGAACAACTGAAAAAAATGAATCGCCACTACTCTATCGCCCATTATACTGAATTAATAAATAAAATACGAACTACTCTGCCAGACATTTCTATTTCTACTGACTTAATCGTTGGCTTTGCTGGCGAAACAGTCAGTGATTTTAAAGCTACCGAAAAATTAGTTAAAAGTTTAAAATTTAATTTATCTTTTACTTCCCAGTATTCACAAAGAACTGGTACAGTAGCAGCCAAACTTTACCCCGACGATGTAACCCAAGAAACAAAAAAAGAACGTTTTAATATCATCAATACGCAAATTGGTAAAAACGCTAAAATATACAACGAACAACTAGTTGGCAAAACTTTTGAAGTTCTAATTGATGCTGTAAATTGTGAAGAAAAAAAATGTAAAAATATCGGCAAGCTCGCCAACTATACCGCTGTCCATGTGATTACTAAAGAGCCACTAAAAGTTGGCGAATTTTATCAAGTCAAAATCACGCAAGCTGATGCTTGGGGAGTACTAGCAGAAATATATGTCAACTAAAGTGAAACAAAAAATCACAGTAATTTTAGGCCCAACTGCCTCTGGTAAGTCTTATTTTTCAATAATGTTAGCCAAAAGATTCAATGGCGAGATCATTTCGGCTGACTCTAGACAAATTTATCAAGAACTAAATATTGGCTCAAATAAAATCACTAAAACAGAACAACAAGGTATCAAACATTATTTACTAGATATAGCTAAACCAGACCAAGAATTTAGTTTATATGACTGGCAACAGACAGCTTTTCAAAATATCGAAAAAATTTTAGCTAAGAATAAATTACCGATCATTGTTGGTGGCACCGGACTTTATCTCTCCTCTGTCTTACAAAATTATCAACTACCAGCTACTGACAAAAAATTAAGGCTTGAACTAAATAAATTAAGTTTAGAAAAATTAATTGCTAAGCTCAAAAAAATAGATCCAGACATTATAAAAAAAATTGATAGTAAAAATAAAATTCATGTCGTGCGTGCTTTGGAATACGCGATTGCCTTTCATGATGATCTAAGTACTAAGCAAAAAACCAGTCAATGTCCTTATGATTATTTAATTTTGGGCTTAAATCCAGACAAAGAAAAACTTTACCAAAAAATAAATCAACGTGTAGAGACCATGATAAAAATTGGTTTAGTTGAAGAAGTCAAAATGTTAGTTGCCAAATATCAAAAAGACTTGCCTGCTTTATCTGGCATTGGCTATCAAGAAATAATCAAATATTTAAATAAAGAATTAAATTTAGAAGAAGCTGTTGAGTTAATCAAAAAAAATACTCGGCATTATGCCAAACGTCAAATGACTTGGTTTCGACGTATGGAAAAACAAGGCTTAAAAATAAACTGGAATAAATCTCTTACCGAAGCCGAGGCTTTAATCAAAAATTTCTTAAAAAAATAAAGCCCCGAGTTTATCTCGGGGATATTTTATTTTTTATAATCTCCTCTATCTTTTGCGGATTAGCTTTACCCTTACTTTCGGCCATCACTTTACCGACAAAAAACTTTAATAATGGTTCTTTACCATTTTTCAATTCCGCTAATTGCTCATGGTATAGCATAAAAACTTTGATCACTAAATCTTCTAGAGTTGCTAAATCATCGATTTGGCCTAAGTCTAATTTTTCTAACAAATGACTTGGATCATCACCAGTCTTAAACATTTGTGCTAACATCGTTTGTCCTGCACTGCTGTTGATCGTATGATCATAAATTAAGCTCAAAAACTCTGCCATATTTTCTGGCGTAATTTTTAAATCACTAAATTTAAAATCATTTGGCAAAAGCTTAAAAACTTCTGAGGTCAACCAACCACAAGTCAATTTAGCTAATTTAGTCTTGTTATTCTCCCAAGATTCTGGAGATTTTTGTTCAAACCAAACCGCTAGTTCAGATAACACCCTTTCAAAATAATCCGCCCAATCTTTATTTTTGACTAAAACTTCTGCTTCATTAAAATTTAAAGTAAACTCACTCATCAAACGCGCAAGTTTTGCCTGTGGTAATTCCGGCAAAGAATTTTGACTTTCAGCTAATAGCTCATCACTAATTACTAGCGGCGGCAAATCTGGCTCTGGAAAATAGCGATAATCACTCGAACCCTCTTTTCTTCTTTGCTCAATAGTTATTTGCTTATTTTCGTCCCAGCCACGAGTAGAGGTAAAATTTGGCGCCGCCTTTTGCTCCCAGAGTTCAGTTTGCCTTTTTACTTCATATTGTAAAGCTCTTTCCACTGATCGAAAAGAGTTGAGATTTTTTACTTCCGTTTTGGGATAAAGTTTTGTCTCTCCCATTGGCCGCAAAGAAATATTAGCATCGCATCTTAAGTGTCCTTTTTCCATCTCTGCTTCTGATACTCCTAAATAACGGGCTAATAATCTCAAATCCTGTAAAAATATTTTAGCTTCAGCTGGATCTCTAAAATCTGGTTTAGTTACTATTTCAGCAAGCGGTGTACCAGCGCGATTAAAATCCACTAAAGTCTGACCGTCTTGATGAATATTTTTAGCGGCATCTTCTTCTAAATGTAATCTTTCGATACCGATTCTTTTTTGTTTACCTTCATGACTGATGATCACAAAACCATTGACAGCCAAAGGCTGATCAAATTGCGAGATCTGATAACCTTTTGGTAAATCTGGATAAAAATAATTTTTACGATCAAACTTTGAAGTTTGATTAATCTGACAATTCAAAGCCAAAGCAAAATTTAAGCCAAACTTGACTGCTGCCTGATTGATGGCTGGCAAAGTACCGGGATGTCCTAAACAAATCGGACAAATAGTAGTATTAGCGGCTTGATTTTCACCATCATTTGCACAAGCACAAAACATTTTGCTTTTTGTTTTGAGTTGTAAGTGAATCTCTAAGCCAATGATTGTTTCTAATTTTTGCATGCTATAAAATAAAGCTAACTATTTTTTTAATATTCTCGGCTACCTCTTCGATAGTTTCAAAGGCAGGAATAATATGCCAATTTTTTTTGGTTTTGACTTGGGTCAAATATCCAGTCCTGACTTTTTCATGAAAGTCTTTTTTCTCGGCATCCAAACGATCAACTTTGTATAATCTATCTCTAGTTTCCGCTTGCTCGGGTGTGATGTCTAAATAAATTACTAAATCTGGTTCAAGATTATCTTTAGCCCAATTATTCATTACTATTATTTCTGATAAATCCAGATGACGTGCTGCACCCTGATAAGCAAAAGTAGAACCATCAAAACGATCACACAAAACTATTTTCCCAGCAGCCAAAGCGGGTTTCACTACTTCTTCGATATGCTGGGCGCGCGCTGCTAAAAAAAGTAGCAGTTCTGTCCGAGCATGGATGGCTATATTTTCTTTATCTAAAACAAGATCACGAATCTTTTCCGCTATTTGTGAACCATTACCGCCTGGCTCGCGTGTCAAAATAACATCAAAATTTTTAGACAACAAATACTGATGCAATAAGTTCAGTTGAGTGCTTTTACCTGATTTTTCCCCTCCTTCAAAAACAATAAATCTTCCTTGCATAGGCTAAATATAGCATAATTTTTATGATAAAAAAAGACCGCCCCAGTGGAGTTGGGGCGGCACAAAAGACTACGAAGCCTGATGGCTATTTGCTGTCTGAAAACAAGTCTCACACATCGGCACGTAGCCACTGCCAACTTCTACATCATCTGTAGAAGCGGACAGTCGGTGGCTATAATCAGCCTCTCCTCCACAAACACAACGTGCATGTAGCTGAATCAAGTTATCAGCCAAATCCTTCAACGCAGGCACACCAGGAAAGAAATCACCACTCCATTTTCTATCAAGCACAGCGATTACAACCTTAGCACCAGATTCAACCACAGCCTGAACCGTAGTTAACAGTGCCTCTGGCTCAAAAAATTGTGCTTCATCAAGTGCCAAGATCATGCCTGGTTGTGAATGAGTCATGATATGACGCACATCGTGAAGAACGATAGCCTCTTCACCATCATCGTCATGCGTCTTGACTAGACTATCACCAGAGCGTATATCTATGTGCGGTTTAAAAATCAAAACGTTTTGACCATCCTCTCTATGTTTACGAGCCAGTTTCAATAGCCTACTTGTTTTGCCAGCAAACATGCAACCGGTGATTACGGTGATGTTTCCAGACATGTCTCTATCCTCCATATGTTATGAACTTTATTTTTTATTTAATAACCAGAAGAATTAAAACCTTTTTCTCCTCGATTAGTATCTGATAATTCCTCTACTTCTTCAAATTCTGTAATTTCTATTTTTTGAATTAACATCTGTGCGACTCTATCGCCAATTTTAATTTGGTAGTCAGTTTGTGATAAATTTGTCATCACAATACCGATCTCACCACGGTAATTACTATCGATAATACCAGCCAAAGTATGTAAGGCGTGTTTGCCAGCTAGACCAGAACGATCACGAATATTACCGACAAAACCAACGGGTATCTCTAAAGCTAAACCAATCGGAATTATTTTGGTTTCTCCAGGATGCAATAAAACATCTTCACAAGTAGCTAAATCAAAAGCCGCATCACCTTGACGCATCATTTGTGGTAAAACAGCCTCGGCTTTTAATTTTTTTACTTTTATTTTCATTGTCTTATTAACTCTAAAAATTTATATTTTAAACCTTGAGCATTTTGCTGCTCTTCCTCTTTAATAATTTTAAAATTACTATAGTCCGGAAACCAAACGTCGGCTTGATATTCGGCGTCGATAATTGTCAGATAAAGTTTATCGGCTATTTTAATTGCTTGATTATAAACATTGGCGCCACCGATAAAAAATATCTCATCATTATCTTTACTTTTAGCAAAGTCTAAAGCTTTATTTAAATCATTAAAAACCACACAATCTGGTGCTGTAAAATTTTTGTCTTGAGACAAAACTATATTAAGACGATTTGGTAAAGCCCTGCCAATGGACGCATAAGTATTTTGTCCCATGATCACTGGATGACCAGAAGTAATTTTTTTAAAATGAGCTAAATCTTCAGGTAAATGTACTAACAATTTATTTTGATAGCCCAAGGCTCTATTTTTATCTATGGCGGCGATGATACTAATCATTTCATTACAATATCATGTTCACCACGTCTGACATCAAAACGACCAGGATCATCATCAAGGTGCAATTTTAATCCGCAATCAGCAAATTCTGTTTTTAAAATTTCTGCCATTTGAATCGCCCGTTTTTGTAAAGTAGGATGAACAAAACGAGTGGAACGCAACTCGATCAAATAAACTAAAGCTGCTAAATCACCAGTAATTCTATTGGGCAAATTATAGCCCATAGCCGTATAATATTGAGCTAATTCTGGAGTAATATTTAAATTTTTTATTTTTTCTTCTTGCGTTTTAATAAATGCTTGAGCTTTCGTTTTTATTTCTTCTGGTAAAGAATTTAAATAAAAATCCGCAAAGCCATGTGTAGTGACAAGCATAGGCATACGCTGAATAATCGCTCGATGTCTTTGTAAATCACGAAATGAACCAAAGTCTAGCATAAAACCAAATTGCACGTAGCCACACTCGGCTACAAATTTTGGTAATTCAGTTTTCATTGGCCGTGAGTTTAAAATATGTTCATAATTTTTTAAAGCTTCTTTATCAACGCTACTTTTTAATAGCTCAACTTCTGTATAGGTCTCATGAGTAAAATAATAATCATGCTTCATCCAAGCTTCATTATAATTTTCGGTAGTTTCAAAAATCGGATGATCAAAAGAGCTGGGATACCTTGCTAGCAATGCCTCTTTGACGCTAGATGCTATATCTCTTACTTCCTCCAAAGGATGATGCCTTAATAAAGCAATTTTATCGGCTACTTGGCGCATATTGCTATGCCAAGCAATATTGGTAGAGGCACCGGCTGGTAAAAAGCCGCGCATAATATCAAAAGCGCGAGCCGCAATTGCTTTATTATAAATCACTTCTTTTTCTTCGGCTTGAAGAGGAAATTGTTTTTTTAAAAAATCATTTAATGGCGCCATTGACTCTAAATAAAACTGACGCCAAGCTTCCAAAATTTCTTGCGACTCTTGGTTAGCAATCGGATCAATAAAGGCTTGCGTAGAAAAATCCACATAACGTGTGGATGATTCTTGACCACTATACAAAGCCCAGTCTTGAATGGCTTTGGCTGCTAGCATAGAAATACCTTCGATAAATAAAGTAATGCTACCGCAATCACCGATAGACTTATGTCCATAGCCAACATAAAAATTTGCCATAAAATCTTTAGCACCTTTTTTGGCTAAAATCTCTAAATGTTGTTTTACACCGCCAGTAGAACGCGAATGTAAGGCTTGGATCATGGCTTCAGACTCCGGATCAATCACTGCTCCGGTTTCCAAAATCATCACCATGCCACCATTTTTTAAATTTTTCGTTGTGTGTTTAAGTTCAGCTATCGACATAAGTTTTATTTTACTAATTCATCTAATTGCTTATGCAAATCCTCTAAGCTACCATCGTTATTAATGATAATATCCGCTGCTTTCATAGTATCTAAAATAGTTAGCTCTGTTTCTAGCTGGTGATCAGCTAGGAATTCCTCCCAAGTTTTATTTTTGTCATCAAAATTTTCACCTCGATTTAACAATCTCTGATAACGAATCTTCATATCAGACTCAATGGAAACTAATTTAAAATTCGGCAAAGCACGTAAATATTTGACATCCTCCATGCGCCTGATGCCGTCAACCACGATTAATTGACTTTGAGAATTCTCGACATCTTTGGCCATTACTTTAGCCATCAAATCTTGCCCAAAA
>LBRC01000036.1 GCA_000991205.1 Parcubacteria group bacterium GW2011_GWA2_36_10
TTTCCCGCCACCGGCGGGAAAAGCTAAAATAAAAGTTATATGTATAGTCAAATCGCTAGTAATAAACGAAAAAGCCTTTTATTAATGCTTATATTCATCGTTGTCATCGCCGGATTAGCCTGGATTTTCTCTAAAATATATGGGGGTAACGCCGATATGGTGGTAATTGCCATTGTTTTTGCCTCCGGCATGAGCTTAATCAGCTTTTTTGCTGGCGATAAAATAGCTCTAGCAACCGCTGGTGCCAAAGCCATCGCTAAGCAAGAAAACCCTTATGTTTATCGCTTAGTAGAAAACTTAAGTATTACTGCTGGCATCCCGACTCCAAAAATTCATATTATTAATGAGCCACAAATGAATGCCTTTGCTACTGGCCGTGATCCTAAACACTCTTCGATTGCTTTAACTACTGGCTTGATAGCCGGTTTAAACAATGAGGAATTAGAAGGTGTGGTCGCTCATGAATTATCACACATTAAAAACTATGACATTCGTGTCATGATGGTGGTGATAGTATGTATCGGTATTATCACTCTATTATCTGACTGGCTTTTACATAGCTTTTTATGGCGAGGTAATAGAGACAGTGAAAACAAAGCTAATGCTGTGATTATGATCATTGGTTTGATTTTAGCTATTCTTTCTCCACTTTTTGCCCAACTGATTCAACTGGCCGTTTCTCGCAAAAGAGAATTTTTGGCCGACGCTTCAGGCGCACTACTTACTCGCTATCCAGAGGGTTTAGCTAAAGCTTTAGAAAAAATCTCTGTCCAAAATGCCAATCACCCACTACGTCACAGCAATAAAGCTACGGCACATTTATACTTTGCTAATCCCTTTAAAGCCGAGAGTGTCAGCAAATTATTTTCCACTCACCCACCAGTCGCAGAACGCATCAAAGCCTTAAGAAGTATGTAAAAAAATAATGGAAAAAGATTTACAAAATATTTTAAATAAATTTACTCACCATTTTAAAAGAGTTTTAATCTCTGCGCAAAATATTGCTTGGTTTAAAAAACAAAAGCAAATTGAAGCGATCGATATTTTGACTGCTTTAGTAAAAACTAAAGGCGCTTTGGGTGCAGAGATTTTACTCAAAAAAGAAATCGATAAAATATTATTAAACCCAGACAAAACTGACTATAATTTTTCCGAGATCAATCTAGAAACAAATTGGGATGATTTACCTCAACCATCTTTGGCTTGCCAAAAAATAATTGAGCGTGCTATTTTGACAGCGTTTAAAAACAAACATCGTTACATCGGCACTGAACATTTATTAATGTCTTTGACAGAAAGTGATGACCAGTCTTTAACCAAAACTTGGGCCATGGCTAAAACTAACTCCAAAGATATTCAACAACATTTAAATTTGGTCCTAAAAACTACTTCTAAATTTAATGAAATTACTTTAAACGAAGATTTAAAAGAATTAGACATTTTAGCTGATGACCAAGCTAATAATATTTTAAAAAACTTTACTTTAGACCTGACTGACGAAACTGTCCAAAAAGACATTGACCCAGTCATTGGTCGCGCTCAAGAAATCGAGCGCTTGATCCAAATATTGGCTCGCCGTCATAAAAACAATCCCCTACTTTTGGGTGAGGCTGGCGTCGGCAAAACTGCCATCATCGAAGGTTTGGCTAAAAAAATATTATTAGGAGAAGTGCCAGATATTTTATTAGATAAAAAAATCTTAACTTTAGATTTGCCCGGACTTTTAGCCGGCACGATGTACAGAGGTGAATTTGAGGCTCGCTTAAAACAAGTGATTAACGAAGCACAAAATAACAAAAATGTTATTTTATTTATCGATGAATTACATAACATCATCGGTGCTGGCGCCACTGGTGGCTCGATGGATGCCGCTAATATTTTAAAGCCCGCTTTAGCACGTGGCTCATTTCGCTGTATTGGCGCCACAACTTTTGATGAATACAAAAAGTTTATCGAAAATGATAAGGCTTTAGAAAGACGTTTTCAAGTCATCAATGTCGAGGAATCAAGTGATGCTGAAGCTGTCCAAATTTTACAAGGTATCAAAAAAAATTATGAACAATTTCATAAAATAACTATTACTAATGAAGCTATCCAACTGGCCGTCACTCTAAGTAAAAAATATTTTCCTGATAAAAAATTACCCGACAAAGCTATCGATATCTTAGACGAAGCCGCTGCTAAATACAAAATTAAGCATAAACAAAATCCTGCTTTACAAGAAATCCGTAATTTAGAATTAGCCTTAAAAAAAATCTACCAAGAAAAAAACCAAGCGATTTTAGCAGAAAATTACACTCAAGCTTTGGGCTATAAAAATCAAGAAGAAAATTTACTTTTAAATTTAAATAAACTAAAAATTAGCGCTGACAAAAAGAGTCAAGTCATCAAGGGCGTCTTATCACCTCAAGATATCAAAGATACAGTTGCTAAAATAAATAACTTAAAAACAATTGAATTAGATAATGCGCAAGAAAAAAGTTTATTAAATTTGGAGCGTAAATTAAGCAGTCAAATTTTCGGACAAAACAATACTTTCAAACAAATTGCTAATATCATTCGTAAAGCTAAAACTGGCCTACAAGACGCTAATCGTCCACTCGCCTCTTTTATGTTTTTAGGCGCCAGTGGTGTCGGCAAAACTGCCACCGCTAAATTGTTAGCGGAAATTTTATTTGGCTCCAGCAAAAACTTGATCCGCATCGACATGTCCGAATTTAGTGAAAGCTTCACTATTTCCAAGCTCATCGGTGCCCCAGCTGGCTATGTCGGCTACAAAGAAGCTAATAAATTTAGTGACTTAGTCAAAAACAAGCCACAGAGCTTAATTTTATTTGACGAAATAGAAAAAGCCCACCCAGATGTTTTTAATTTATTATTACCAATTTTAGAAGAAGGAGAACTAACTGATAGTAGTGGCCGGACGATTAATTTCAAAAACAATGTGATCATTATGACTTCAAATGTTGGTTTAGAGGTCTTTAATCAACAGGCCATGATTGGCTTCGGCTTAACTCAAGAAAAAAATGCTGACCAAGAATTTACGCAAATCAAAACTAGCATTTTACAATCTCTACCTGATTATTTTCCGCCAGAATTTTTGAACCGCTTGGACAATATTTTAGTATTTGAGTCTTTAGATAAATCTGCGGCCGAAAAAATCATCCAAACTGCCATGCACCACTTACAGGCTAAACTAAAAGCTAAACAAATTGATTTAATCTTTGAAAAAAAAATAATCTCTTGGTTATTAAAACAGGAAGATAGCTTAAAAGAAGGTGCACGATCGCTCAAACGTTTAGTTGATCAAAATATCACTGACAAAATAGCTCTCAAAATTATCCAAGCTCATCCTAAAAAAATAAAGATAAAATTAGCCAAAGATAAAATTACATTAATTTAAATTTAAGGCTTCTAATTTTCCTCCCGCGTAGCGGGAGGAAAATCGCATGACCAGATAAATTTATAAACTAACACCGCGTACGCGGTGTTACATCAAAAAAATAAAAGTTTTAAAATCATTATGAAGAAAAGCGATTTTAAAAAACTGTGGAATAATCTACTGGATTATATTTGGCCACAATTTTGTCTAGGCTGTGAGCAAGAAGGCTCACTACTCTGCCAAACTTGTCTGGCTAGTATTCAGCTCCTGCCAGCCGACTACCAGGCTTGGCCAGAAAATCAAAATGATTTTGTCTTTTCTCATTGTCATGTTTGTTTAGACTATCATCAAGCTTTAACACAAAACTTAATCAAAAATTTTAAATATCAATATTTAAAAATATTAGAAGAACCATTGACAGAAATTTTAGCCAAAAAAATTGAACAGCTAAATTTAAACAAAAATTTTGTCATCACTAATATCCCTTTGCATCAGAAAAAAAGAAAAAAACGTGGTTTTGACCAAACTGAAATCTTAGCCAAAAACTTAAGTCTTAAAATTAATGTCCCTTATCATGCTTTATTGACTCGCTCTAAAAACACCAAGCCTCAAGCACAACTAGAAAGAATCGAGCGGCTCAATAATTTACAACAAGCTTTTATAATAAATAAAATTGACCAAAATTTAGTCAAAAATAAAACTATTATCTTGATAGACGACGTAGCGACCACCGGCACAACCCTCAATGAAGCAGCTAAAGCCTTACGGATATTGGCTCCCAAGGAAATAATTGCCCTAGTTTTAGCCAAAAATTGACCTTGCCAAAAAGACAAAAATATATTATGATATAGCCTGTTATCAAGCTTTATTGAAGATATGCTTAATCCCGCGCAGCGGGATTAACAAATCCCAAAACAAGCATGATAATGTGTATTGGTTATAAATATGGAGAGGTGCCTGAGCGGTTGAAAGGGGCACCCTGCTAAGGTGTTATCCGGGAAACTGGATCGAGGGTTCGAATCCCTCCCTCTCCGCCATTCGACTACGTTCTGCTTCGCAGAACTCCGCTCATGGCCTTTGGCCACTTGCATTTTTAACAAACAAGCGTCGAATACCCCGAACATAAGTGAGGGGCAACAGTAAACAAATGGAGAGTTGGCAGTGATGGTCCCTGCCTGCCGGCAGGCAGGTAACGCGACGGGAAAAACTTTAACAAAAAATTTTATAATGGAGAGTTGGCAGAGTGGTCTAACGCGGCGGTCTTGAAAACCGTTGTCCTGCAAGGGACCGAGGGTTCGAATCCTTCACTCTCCGCCACTCGATTCGCCTTTTGCTTCGCAAAAAGCTCACTCGTGGTCGCCGGTGTTTTCAACACCTCTGACCATTCTATATTATAGAATCGAGTATCTTGAGCGAGCGTAGCGAGTCGAAAGGCATTCGCTTATAGTCTTGTGTCCTCGTAGCTCAGTGGATAGAGCGTTTGGTTGCGGTCCAAAAGGTCGCAGGTTCGACTCCTGCCGGGGACACCATAAAATCACAGCTTATAATAAGCTGTTTTTTGTTGTAAAATATGCTATAATAAAACTAGCTTAAATAAAATTATGCCAGAAAATAACAATTTTAAACAATCATTTCTTGAAGAAGAAGATACTAACACTGAAGAATTAGAAAGCTTTCCTCTTGAAGAAGATGAAAATTTAGCTAGTGAGGATATTTTAGCCCAATGGCAAATACCAGAATTTCATAAACACGCCAAAACTAAAAAATGGTACAGCTACTTCTTTTTAATTATTGGCGTCATTATTGCCCTCTCAATTATTGGCCTCAATATTACACTATTTAAAATTTCTGACCAAGCATTTGCCATTACTTTTGATAAAGGTAATTATCTATTTATTATTTTTATCATTTTAGCTACTATCCTCTATCTAATCATCGAGAAAGCCGATATTAAAACTTTAGATTTTACTATTACTTATGATGGCATTTTTATCGCTAATAAATTTACTGAATTTAAAAATTTAAAAAACTTTTATATCATCTATCAGCCACCACAAACAAAAAATCTCTACTTACAATACAAAAATACTTTTAGGCCCTACTTACAAATTCCTTTACTTGACCAAAATCCGGTGGAAATCAGAAAAATTTTATTAGAATTTTTACCTGAAGATTTAGCCAAAGAAGATGTGCCTACTCGTGAAGCTATTAGCGGGCTACTCAAACTATAAAAAATCATCAAAAATAACCCCGCCCCTTCGACTGTGTTCAGGGCGGGGTTATTTACTATCAGACAACTATGCAGCTAGCCGACATCAGCCTTAAAAAACTTCATAAAATTGGCCAAGAAAAAGCCAAAACTTTAGCTAAAATGGGTCTTAAAACCATTGGTGATTTGTTATGGCATTTTCCTTGGCGTTATGATGACTTGAGCGAAATCAAAGATATTAGCCAACTAGAAGAAAATGTTTTGGCAACAGTGAGAGTAAAAATTTTATCTCTAAAAACTTTACGTTCTTGGAAAAGAAAAATCGCGATCACTGAAGTGCTAGCTAGTGACGGTCAAGATCAACTAAAGGCTATTTGGTTTGGTCAAAAATTTGTCGGCCAAATATTAAAAATCGGCGATGAAATATTTTTGAGTGCTAAACCAAGTTTTAAAAATAATCTCTGGCAATTTTCTAGCCCTGCTTATGATAAGGTAAAAAAAATAAATCTTCACAGCGCTCGCCTAGTGCCAGTCTATCACTCTAGTTTTGACTTAAGCCAAAAACAGTTACGTTTTTTAATCAGTCTAGCTCTAAAACATGCCCCTAGTATAGCCGATCCACTGCCAGTCGAAATATTAAATCAAGAAAAATATCCTTATTTACACGAAGCTTTGCAAGCTATTCATTTTCCTGAAGAAGAAACAGATTTAATTTCTGCCACTAAACGTTTAAAATTTCAGGAATTATTTTATCTACAATGCAAATATCAGCTAGCCAAAAAAGATTATCTACAACATGCCAGTTGGCCACTTCTCAAACAAGACAAAATTTTAAAAGAAACTATTGCTAATTTACCTTTCACCCTAACCTCTGATCAAACTAAAGTTTTAGCTGAAATTTTAGTTGATTTAGCTGAAAATAAACCAATGAATCGCTTGGTCGAAGGAGATGTCGGCTCTGGCAAAAC
>LBRC01000037.1 GCA_000991205.1 Parcubacteria group bacterium GW2011_GWA2_36_10
ACTGATTCAGCAGTGCGTATCACGCATTTGCCGACTGGCTTAGTAGCTTCTTGTCAAAATGAACGTTCACAATTACAAAACAAACAGCAAGCGATGCTATACTTGCAGAGTAAATTGGCTAAGTTTTATCAAGCTGAACGAGATGAAGAAAAAAAAGCTTTGAAAGGCGAGTATACCCAAGCTGCTTGGGGTAATCAAATTCGTTCTTATGTTTTACATCCTTATAAATTAGTTAAAGACCATCGTAGTAATTATGAAAGTACTGATCCAGACAAAGTTTTAAATGGTGATTTATTAGCATTTATTAAAGCTAGATTACAACAACTGGTGGACTAATTTATTACCCCCTCTTTTTTTCTCCCCCTAAATTAGGGGGAGAAGGCGCGTGAGCGACAGAGGGGGTACTTCTACAATAAATCTCCCCGCCGTAGGCGGGGAGATTTATTTGCGGAGTTTTGATTTAAATAGATAAAACCATTTTAACTTCTAGAGGAGTAATAATTTTTTTCTTTTGTAAAAGATGAGTTAATTTATTTACTCCTCTTAATTCTGTTAATTTTCTGTCTAAATAATCTTTAGTCACCATTTGGGTATTTACCTTAGATTTGACACTACTTAAGTCTTGCTCTACATTGTCTAGCCTTTGTTCTACATTATCAAATCTTTGTTCAAAATTTTCAGATAGTTTATTGACCGCAAAAAGAATGTCATTGACTGTGGTTTTTAATTCACTAACATCTTTTTGTAAAATTGTTTCACTTTTCTTCATAAAGTTTTTTTAATATTTAAGTCTTTATATTATATCGCTAGCATTTAACTTTGTCAAAAAGTATTTAGTTTGGGCTAGTTTTAGTTTAAATGTGGCATTTGCGCTAGTTTCTTGAACTCAAGATATGGCTAATTTTTTCTTTTTGAAAAATATGTTATAATATAAACATGTTTGAACATCTCGTGCCTTCATATCATCTTGAGTTAGATCAAAAGCGTTCATCAAAACGATGGCGTTTTTATTTTGTCAGTTTTTTATTAGCAAGTTTGAGCCTTGTTTTTGCCTTATCTTGGAGTAAAGGACCAGCTTCTAAGGCAGAGGTCTTAAGTCCGAAAACTAATCAGCTCAAAGTAGCGATCGTTGATCAAAATACCACTGAAGTATTACCGCAAGCTATTAATAATGTTTTATTTTCTTTTGTGTTGCAAACTGAACAAAATACTAGCTTACATAGTTTAGCAATTTCAGCCCCAGAAATAATCAAACAAGATATTTTTAAAGATCAAGTTAGACTATACGAAGGTCAGACGCAAATTGGTTCTTGGGAGTGGACTGAAGATGATAAAATGTTATTTAAACTAGATAATTATAGCTTGTCACCAGGCACACATGATTTTCAGTTAAGAGCCGATAATCTTCATGACTCTTTAGTGGGTCAGACTTTGACTTTTGGTTTTCAACAAGCGCAAGATATCGTGACTAGTGATGGCCACAGTTTTTATTTTGCCAAAGGCGAATTTCCTTTATTTAAAGCCAGCGTCAAAGTTTTAGAACATAGCCAAATTTTAGCTTATAATAATTTAAGTAAAACAAAATTTTTAGCTCCGCTAAATATTAATACCTTAGTAGCCGATTTTGCCTTATCAAGTCAAGGGGAAAGTTTTGCGATTAGGCGGATAGATTTTTTGGCTAGCAAGATTGATTCAGCTGATACTTTTTATTTAGCCAGTCACGGTCAAATGTTAGCTAAAGCTGAAGTGCAGCAAGATCATCTATTTTTTAATTTAAGTGATTTAGTTTTGAAGAATGATCAAGATTTAAATTTACAGCTTTGGGCAAATTTAAATAGCGGAGATAATTATGAGTTTACTTTAGCTAATTTATCAGCTAAAGGATTTTTATCCGGAGAAGAAGTGGATAATCAAGTAGATTTGGTTTTAAGTTCAGTGGAACCAAGAATAGATGTTTTGCAAGTCAAAACAGATTTTCAACAAAGTTTATTAACCGACGATTGGGATAGCGTCTTTAAGATAAATTTGCAGGCTAATCATAGTGAAGAAGCAGCTTTATATAAACTTAATTTTCAAGTGACTGATTTTGGCTTAAATATTTTGGATTGGGACTTGTGGGTAAATGGTCAAGCTTATGCTGTGAAGCCAGATTGGCAAGGTCAATTATTAACTTTTGATTTTGGTGAAAATGGTGCGCTAATTAAGCAAGGTTTAGAGATAGAATTATTAGTTAAAGTAAAAATTTTAGGCGAGCAAGCTCGTTTGCAGTTGACTTTGTTAGGTGACGAAACAACTGATAGCGCTAATTTTCTTTGGTCAAGTAGTAAAGAAAAATACAACGCTTATTTATTACCAGATTTTCCCGTCACGCCAGTGATTTTAGAGCAGTAGCTAAAACATCGCTCAAAGCGGTGTTTTTTTGTTGAAGACAAAGGGCGGAATTGACTTTTATAGTATTTTCAGCTAAATTCAAAGCACAAAATAATTAAAGCGATTTTGATGGCCAAGAGTAAATTTTTCTTTTTGTTGTGCTTAGTTTTTTTACTGATAACAATTTTAGCGGTTTTAAAACCGGAGTTTTTAGTTTTCAAGGCAGAATTTTTATATCTGGCTTTATTTTTTATTTTATTTAGTTGGTCTTGGAAATATTTTTTATTTTTAGCTTTGATTTTTTTGAGCTTATGGCGAGTGAGTTGTTTTAGCGAGGCAGAATTGCAAGTAAAAAACAATTTTGTTTTTGAACAAACTTATCATTATCAAGCGCAAGTTTTGGAAAGCAATAAAAGATTAGCTGATTGGCAGTTAATAGTGGAGCCAAATAATTTAGCGAATTTTTCGGGAAAGATTTTAGTTTTTGTACCTTTATATCCAGAATATCAAGTTAATGATATTTTAGATATCACTTGCAAAATCTTTGCTCCAGAAAAAATTATTACTAATGGTCGCAGTTTTTCTTATGATAAATATTTAGCCCAAAATAAAATCTTTGCTCAATGTTTTCGTCCCCAAATAACCAAGCTCAATCAAACTAGTAATTTATCTAGTTTTTTAAAATTACGGCAATATTTTTGGCAAAATTTAAATATTTATTTGCGTGAGCCAGCCTCGTCTTTGGCCAAGGCCATGTTGTTAGATGATAGAGGAGAACTAACTAAAGAAGTAAAAAATGATTTTGCCCGCACTGGTTTAAGTCACTTGATTGCTATTTCTGGCTCGCATTTAGTGATCATTATTTGGTTAGTAGAAGCTTTATTGTTTGCTTGCGGTTTATCTCGGAATCAAATTTTTTATCTAATTATTTTTACTTTATTTTTTTATCTAGCCTTGATTGGCTGGCCAGCTTCGGCTGGCAGATCAGTTTTGATGGCGTCAGTGGCTTTGCTGGGGCCATTTTTAGGACGCAAAGTTTTATCGATCAATAATTTGTTATTAAGTGTAGTGATTTTGACTTGGCTCAATCCTTATGCCTTGCTGTATGACATTGGTTTTCAGCTGTCATTTTTAGCAGTTTTAGGCTTGTTGTTTTATAGTCATTGGTGGCAAAAAAAATTAAGTTTTTTACCCAGTTATTTTCAAGAGACTTTAAGTATCACAATTGCTGCGCAAATTTTTACTTGGCCCTTGATTGTTTATAATTTTCAAACTTTTTTGGCCTTTGTTTTTATTATTTAAGCTTTTAGTAGTCACTAATCATTTTTTAGCGAGTTTTACTTGGTCAGCTTATCCGGTAAATTTTTTTAGCTTTCCTTTATTTATTTTGAGTTTAAGTATGATTTTTATTTTTACTTATTATTTTAAACCTCACAAAAAAATAGCATGAATAAAAAATTAATTATTATTACTATTTTTTGTGGTGTTTTATTTTTAGGACTTTCTTTATTTTTCGATAATAAAAAGTTAAGAGTAGATTTTTTAGACGTCGGCCAAGGTGATGCGATTTTATTAAACTTACCACAAGGCACTAGAATATTAGTAGATGGTGGGCCAGATAATTTATTATTAAATCGTTTAGGCGAAGTTTTACCTTGGTGGGAACATAAAATAGATTATGTAGTGATTTCTCATTATCACGCTGATCATATTTTAGGCTTGATAGAGTTAGTGAATAAATATCAAGTTGGCGAAGTCTTAACGACTGCTCATCAGCCAGATGATTTTTTATATCATATTTTGATAAATAAACTAAAAGCTAAAAATATTCCGATAGTTTTTGTGCAAGCTGGCCAAACTTTTGATTTTGCTAAAAATATTTCGGCGCAAGTTTATTCTGCTGAAAGTGATAATGAAGATTATAATAATAATTCGCTAGTCTTAAAATTAGATTATTTACAAACCAGTTTATTATTAACCGGAGATTTGACAACAGAAATAGAAGATAAATTAGTTAAAAGTGGTTTAGATTTGCAAGCAGATTTATTAAAAGTGGCTCATCATGGTAGTCGTTATTCTTCTAGCCAAGCATTTTTAGCTAAAGTTGAGCCAAAATTTTGTGTGATTTCGGTGGGTGAGGATAATGATTTTCAACATCCGCATCCAGAAGCTTTGGCTAGATTAAGTGCTTCGGGCTGTCAGATGTATTTGACGGAAAGTTTTGGTACTTTGAGCTGGCAAAGTGCTGGGCAAGCTTGGAATTTGCTAGATTAAATGCGCTTGCTTTTTGTAAATAATTTGCTTATAATAAAGGCATAATTTAATAATTTGTAATTTATGGCAGAGACAAAAGTAAAAATTCTTCTGATTGAAGACGAGGAAATGCTCGCTAATATGTATGAAGTTAAGTTTCAAAACGAAGGTTTTGATATTATCAAAGCTTTAGATGGGGCAATTGGTTTAGAATTAAGTAAGACCACAAGCCCAGATTTAGTTTTGTTAGATGTTATTATGCCCAAGATGGATGGCTTTTCTGTCTTACGGGCGATGCGTGAAGATCCAAAAACTAAAGATTTGCCAGTGCTTTTGTTGACAAATTTAGGCCAAGATGAAGATGTGGCTAAAGGCAAAGAACTAGGAGCAATTGGTTATTTAGTCAAAGCTAATGTCACTCCCGCTGAAGTGGTAGAAGTAGTTAAACGCGAGCTGGCAAAGCTTGGCAAATAAATTTTAACATTTTTTTAAATTTAAGCTAGCTTATACACAAAAGCTAGTTTAAATTATCTTAATTATAAGTATTTTGTATGATGAATTTTAAAAAAGAAAAAACTTTTGTAATGATTAAACCTGATGGAGTCAAAAAAGGCTTAATCGGAGAAATTATTAGACGTTTTGAACAACGAGACTTAAAAGTAGTTGCCCTAGAGATGTTTCAGCCTACCAAGGAACAAATTGACGAACATTATCCGAAAGACGAGGCTTGGATCAGCCGTTTAGGGCAAAAGACTTTGAAGACTTATGAAAAATATGGCATCAAAGCCCAAGACGAATTGGGCACTGATAATGATTTAGAAATAGGTAAAATGGTTAGAGGGTGGTTGGTTGAATATATGATATCTGCTCCATTAGTACGTATGGTAATAGAGGGGATTCATTCAGTAGATATGGTGAGAAAGATTTGTGGTGTTACTTTGCCATCTTTAGCTGACATGGGTACAATTCGTGGAGATTATTCATCTGATTCTCCTTCAGTAGCTAATACTGAAAAAAGAGCTGTTATGAATTTGGTTCATGCCTCTGAAACTCCCGAAGAAGCTCAACATGAAATTAAACATTGGTTTGGAGATCGAGAAGTAATTTTTGAATATCAACGTTTTATTGACTAATTTAAAATATTATTTTTAACCGCCTCCCCGTATACGCGGGGAGGCGGTTTTGTAAGAATATATTATGCTAAAGAATAAACGACAAAAAGCCATCGGGGTATTTGACTCTGGATTCGGTGGTTTAAATATCATGCAAAGTTTAGTAAAAGTTTTGCCAAAATATGATTTTGTTTATTTAGGAGATACAGCTCGGATTCCTTATGGTACTCGTTCACCAGAAGTAGTTTATGAATTCACCAAACAAGCGGTAGATTTTTTATTTGCTAAAAAATGTGAGTTGATCATTTTTGCTTGTAATACTGCTTCTAGCGATGCTTTACGTCATATTCAAAGAGAATATTTACCCAAATATTATCCTAGTAAGAAAGTTTTAGGCGTGATTATTCCTACAGTTGAAGTAGCAAATAGTAAAACAAAAAATAAAAAAATTGGTGTAATTGCCACCGAGGGCACAGTATTGTCTGGTGCTTTTTCTAGAGAAATCTTAAAAATAAACCCACAAGTAAAAGTTTGGCAAAATGCTTGTCCGTTATTAGTGTCTGTCATTGAAGCGGGTGAACAAGATTCGGTAATTATGGAAATTTTATTAAAAAAATATCTTAAGCCATTAATTGCTAAAAAAATAGATACTTTGATTTTAGGCTGTACACATTATGGTATTTTGAAAAATAAAATCAAAAAAATTATAGGCAATAAAATTCATATTATTTCTGAAGCAGAAATTGTGGCTAGTAAGTTAAAAGATTATTTAAAACGACATTCAGAAATAGAGTCAAAGCTAAGTAAAAAAAGCGTAAACACTTTTTATTCAACTGATTTAACTGATAAATTTCAACTTTTAGGTACTAAATTTTTTGGTAAAAAAATCACAGTCCAAAAGGCGAAGCTAATTTAAAATTTAGCACCCCCTCTCAAGGGTATTTTATTTAAAAATATTTTGTGCTATATTTAAATGGCGCTCGGTTTGACAATAAAAAACTCTACAATCTGACTTAATTGGGATTCTTATATTATTTAGGGCTGTGGTCTTAAATTGCGGAAACCCACCTGATTTTTCAGGGGTTGGAATTGTCAAACTTTAGGGCGCAAATATTTAGCCGTCTGCCTCTAAATCGTTTTACCGATTCATAGTGGTCGGTTTTAATTTTTTGATTTTCTTATGAAACAAGATACATTACAAAAATTTTTGGCTGATAAAAAAATTGTCGCTGTGGTCTGTAATCAGTGGGGTGATACCGGCAAAGGCAAATTAGTAGATTTATTGAGTTCTTGGGCAGATATCATCATTCGTGGTACTGGTGGTGCTAATGCTGGACATACTATCTTGGTAAATGATCAAGAGCATATTTTTCATTTGCTTCCTTCTGGGATTTTGCATGATCAAGCTGGCAAAATAAATATTTTAGGTCGCGGCGTTGCTTTCGATCCTAAGATAGTGATTGATGAGCTGGATTTATTAGCCGAAAGTGATATTAGCGTAAAAAATTTAAAAATCAGTCATCAAGCACCATTGATGTTGCCTTATCATTTGTTGATTGACCGAATGTCAGATATGACAGCTAAAGTTGGTACTACTGGCCGTGGCATTGGGCCACTTTATGCTGATTTTATCAGTCGTCAGAGTTTATTTGTTAATGATATTTTTGCTAAAGATAGTTTTAAAATAAAACTTGAAAAATTTTTAGCCACTAAAAAAAATATTTTAGCGCAGCTAGACAAAGATCTGGCTAAACAAATTTTATTACATCCACATTTAGGGGCTGGTTTATTTTTTGATGAGCAAAATATTTTGTCAGTTGATAGCATAGTAGAAAAATATTCTGAATACGCTTTGAGGCTAAAAGATTTTGTGATTAATCTAGAATTATTTTTGCAACTTGCTAAAAAAGAGCAGAAAAATATTTTATTAGAAGGTGCCCAAGGAGTTTTGTTAAGCATTGATTATGGTACGACAAAATTTCAGACTGCTTCGGACTGTACACTAGCTGGTCTGGCTAAAGGTTGTGGTCTTAGAGAGCGAGAAGTTGATTATGTTTTTGGGATTGCTAAAGCTTTTTATATGACGCGTGTCGGCAATGGACCTTTCCCTAGCGAGCTGGGTGCAAAACTTAGTGAAGACTATTGTGCAACTGGTCACACTAAAGAAGAAGAAAAAAAGAAATACGCTAGTAAAATTTCTGACTTGCTTAAAGAAGATGATTTCTCCCAAGGCATTGCTTTTCGTTTAATGGGTCGTGAATATGGTGCTACCACTGGACGCCCACGACGCACTGGCTGGCTAGATTTAGTGGCTTTGAAATACGCTATGCAGTTTAATGGTCAGAATTTAAGTCTGACTAAAATAGATGTTTTGACTGATATCGAAAAAATTAAATTATGTGTAAAATATAAATATACTGGTCCGGAAATCTTTTATGCTGGAGAAGTTTTAAAAACAAATCAAGAGATAGATTATTTTATTCCTGATTCAGATATTTTGTATCATTGCCAGCCGATTTATCAAGAGTTTAGTGGCTGGACAGAGGATTTGACGCAAATCGAAGATTATCAAGCTTTGCCTCAAGCTGTAAAAACTTTAGTGGAGTTTATCGAAAATTATACTACTGGGCAAATAGATTTATTATCTGTTGGTCCGGATAGAGAACAAACTATTATTAAAATTTAATTATTTAAGTTTTTAAAACACCCCCGCGAAGCGGGGGTGTTTTTAGGATAAAATTATTTTTGTGTCTGCTAGAGTTAAAATTTTCTTTTGTTGTAAGATATTAGTTAATTTATTTACTCTTTGATGTTTTGGGGTTTCTTCAAGTCTAAATTCGGCAAATTTTCTGTCTAGATAATCTTTAGTGACCATTTGTGTGTTAATTATACCCTCGACATTACCCACTCTTTGTTCTAGGCTGTCTACTTTTTGTTCTAGATTGTCTAATCTTTGGTCAACGCCAGTAAATCTTTGATCTATATCATCAGACAGCTTATTGACAGCTAATAATATATCTCTAGTGGTGACTTTTGCTTCCTTAAATTTTTGTGTGCTTTTCTTCATAGCATTTATTTTAATAATTAGTTATTTTATTATATAGTTTGTTTTTGGCTTTGTCAAAAAGTATAAAAAAATCCCCCGGCATTCGCCGGGGGATTTTAGAAAAATAAATTTTAAGCTTCTTTGGCTTTATGTTTATTGATAGTTTTAATACAATTAGTGCAGACGGATAATTTTTTTCCATCTACTTTTTTGCTCTGTAAATTAATACTCATGCGACGTTTGGTAGCGATATTAGAATGACTACGGCTATTACCAATAACAGCTTTACGTTCACAAATTTCACACATTTTGGACATATGTTTATTCTTTTCTTAAATTAAGATATAATAGGTGTAAATAAATTAACATAAAAATTAAGTTTTGTAAAGACTATGCTTTTTAATCTTTTGTTTACTAGTCCGATGATGTTTTTGGTGGTTGTCTTGGTTTTGATCTATGCTTTGACTATTCACGAGTTTGCCCATGCCCTTGCGGCCACTATTTTGGGTGATCAAACAGCTAATTTTAGTGGTCGTTTGACTTTGAATCCTTTAGCTCATCTAGAGTTTTTTGGTACCATGATGTTACTTTTGGCGGGTTTTGGCTGGGGAAAGCCAGTACCGGTTAACCCTTATAATTTGAAATATAAGAAGTGGGGAGAGGCCATAGTGGCTCTAGCTGGGCCAATTTCTAACTTTATTAGCGTAGGTCTATTTATTGTTATTTTTCGTTTAATAGCCCCAAATTTAGCTCCAGACAACATGCTGGTCGTGTTTTTAACTACTTTGATTGTCGTTAATTTGACTTTAGGGGTTTTCAACCTTATTCCCATTCCGCCACTTGATGGTTCTAAAATATTATTTGCTGCCTTACCTAATAGTTTGGCTGATCTTGAATTTAGTTAGTTATTTCTTATAATATCCTTGACTTTATTATTTTTTTATGCTACTTTATGGAGGACTTTTTAAATAAAAAAATCATAATTTATTAAAATTTATTTTAAAGATTTATGCCTACAGTTGGTCAATTATTAAGAAACCCAAGAAAAAGTAGCAAAGCTAAAAGCGTTACTCCAGCTTTGCGTACTACTTTAAACACTTTACGTCGTACCAAAAAAGATCGACCTAAAGGTGCGCCTTTTAAAAGAGGTGTCTGTTTAAAAGTGACTACCACCACTCCAAAAAAACCTAATTCAGCTTTACGTAAAATAGCTAGGGTCAGATTATCAAATGGTATGGAAGTGACAGCTTATATTCCTGGTGAGGGTCATAATTTACAAGAGCACAGTATCGTGATGATTCGTGGTGGTAAAGTAAAAGATTTACCTGGCGTTCGTTATCACATTGTCCGTGGTGTTTATGATACTCAAGGTGTAGCTAAGAGAAAACAAGGCCGTTCTCTATACGGTGCTAAGAAAGATAAATAAATTCTATGAGAGGTAAACAAGCTCCAAAAAGAAGTATTGCTCCAGATCCAAAATTTAATCGTTTAGATTTAGCTAAATTGATTAATAAAATCATGCAAGATGGCAAAAAAAACACTGCGCAAAAAATAGTTTACGGTGCTTTTGCTTATATTTCTGATAAAACTAAAAAAGATCCAATCGAGATTTATGAAAGTGCGATGCGCAATATTTCTCCAAACTTGGAAGTTAAAGGTAAGAGAATTGGTGGCGCTAACTACCAAGTGCCTATCGTGGTCACTGGTGAACGCAAAATGACTTTAGCTCATCGCTGGCTCATCGCCGCTGCGCAACATCGTAAAGGTGCGGCTATGTTCAAGAGATTGGGCGAAGAATTATTAGCCGCAGCTTCAGGTGAAGGTGAAGCCATGAAAAAGAGAGAAGATGTTCATCGTATGGCTGAAGCCAACAAAGCCTTTGCTCACTTTGCCTAAGACAGTTTTCAAGTTGTAAAGTTGGCAAGTCGCCAAGTTTACTTTTTATTTTGAAGAAAAGCTATTTATGTCAAAAATTGAAAATTTTGAAAATATTGCCGCCTGGCAAAAGTCTCAAAAAGTATGTTTAGATATTTATAAATTATTTAGAAATAGTAAAGATTTTTCTTTTAGAGACCAAATTTGTCGCGCAGCGGTTTCAGTAAATAATAATATTGCTGAAGGATTTGAAAGAATGACACAAAAGGAATTTATTGCCTTTTTATTTATCGCCAGAGGTTCTTGTGGCGAAGTAAGATCAATGTTGTATCTAGCTAGAGACTTGGATTATATTACAGAACATAATTTTACAGTAATGCAAGAAAAGGTGACGGAAGTTTCTAAAATGATTTATGGACTTATTAAGTATTTAAAAAATAATAATTTTATAACAAATAAATAAGTTAACCAGCAAGTTAATAGCTTGCTAACTTGTTAACTTGCTAACTTTAAAACTACTATTATGGCTAGAGTTCATCCCTTAGACAAAGTAAGAAACATTGGTATCATTGCTCATATTGATGCTGGTAAAACCACCGTTACTGAACGCATTCTTTTTTATACTGGTAAAAAACATAAGATTGGTGAAGTTCATGAAGGTAAAGCCGAAATGGACTGGATGGAGCAAGAGCGTGAACGTGGTATTACTATCACTTCAGCCGCTACTACTTGTTTTTGGCCAATTGCTGATTGGGCTGGTGGCGGAACCGCTAATATCAATATTATCGATACTCCAGGCCACGTAGATTTTACTGTCGAAGTAGAAAGATCTTTGCGTGTCTTAGATGGTGGCGTGATTGTTTTTGATGGTGTGGCTGGTGTCGAGCCGCAGTCAGAAACTGTGTGGCGTCAAGCCGATAAATATCATGTACAAAGATTGGCTTTTGTCAACAAAATGGATCGCATGGGTGCTGACTTTTATTTTGACTTAAAAACTATTCACGAACGTTTGACCAAGCGTGCTCATCCAATGCAATTGCCTATCGGAGCCGCGGAAACTTTTCAAGGTATTATCAATTTGTTTGAACGCGAAGCTTGGTTTTATCTAGATGAAGATGGCAAGCTATTTGAAAAGCGTGAAATTCCAGAAGATTTGAAAGATAAAGTAGAGGAATATCGGGCTAAATTAGTCGAAGCTATCGTCGAAACAGATGAAAATTTGACTGATAAATATTTAGCTGGCGAAGAACTAACTATCGCTGAATTGCAATTAGCTTTACGCCAAGCTGTTATTCACAATAAAATTGTCCCAATTTTATGCGGCTCCGCTTTGAAAAATAAAGGTGTGCAA
>LBRC01000038.1 GCA_000991205.1 Parcubacteria group bacterium GW2011_GWA2_36_10
TTGCACTACTTCATCGAGCTCTTTAGTAGCTGTTTTGATAGCTTCCAAATCACTAGCATCTTTTACTTTTTTCAAAGCTTCAACTTTGGCTTCCATGGCCGTTTTATCTTCGGCTTTTATCTTATCAGCACTATCTTTGATAAATTTTTCAGTCTGGAAAATCATATTGTCAGCGGTATTGCGAACTTCTACTTCTTCTTTTTTCTTTTTATCTTCTTCAGCGTGTAGTTCTGCATCTTTTTGCATTTTGGCTACTTCTTCTTTGGATAAACCAGAAGATGATTGGATAGTGATCGCCTGTTCTTTACCAGTACCTTTATCAACTGCCTTTACATTCAAAATACCATTGGCGTCGATGTCAAAACTGACTTCAATTTGGGGAATGCCACGAGGCGCTGGAGCAATACCTGATAGAGTAAATTTACCCAAAGTTTTGTTATCAGCGGCCATTTCTCTTTCACCTTGTAAGACATGAATCTCTACGCTGGGCTGACTATCAGCAGCGGTAGAAAAAATCTGACTTTTAGAAGTAGGAATAGTTGTGTTGCGATCAATCAAAGGTGTACGGATACCACCCATGGTCTCGATACCTAAAGTCAATGGTGTCACATCAAGCAAAAGCACATCTTTGACATCACCTTGTAAAACACCAGCTTGGACAGCAGCTCCTAAAGCCACTACTTCATCAGGATTGACAGAAATGTTTGGTTTTTTACCAAAAAACTCTTCTACTTTTTTTTGAACTAGAGGCATACGAGTCATACCACCGACCAAAATCACTTCTTCAATGGCTGATTTATCTAACTTTGCATCAGCTAAAGCTTTACGACATGGCTCTAAAGTTTTTTCGACTAAATCACCGATTAATTCTTCAAGTTTGGCACGAGTTAATTTCATCACCAAATGTTTTGGACCACTTTCATCAGTGGTGATAAATGGCTGATTAATTTCCGTTTCTAGTGATGAAGATAATTCAATTTTAGCTTTTTCGGCTGATTCTTTAAGTCTTTGCAAAGCTAAACTATCTTTAGATAAATCCAAACCACTTTCTTTTTTGTATTCAGCGATGATCCAATTGATTAACACTTGGTCAAAATCATCGCCACCCAAGTGGGTATCACCATTAGTTGACTTTACTTCTACTGTGTCTGCTGCTACCTCTAGTACCGACACATCAAAAGTACCCCCACCCAAATCATAAACTACGACTTTTTGATCTTTTTTCTTATCAAAACCATAAGCAAGGGCAGCGGCCGTTGGCTCATTGATGATACGTTTGACTTCTAAACCGGCGATTTTACCCGCATCTTTGGTAGCCTGACGCTGTGAATCATCAAAATAAGCTGGTACAGTGATGACTGCTTCAGTGATAATTTCACCTAACTTACTTTCCGCATCAGCTTTGATTTTTTGTAAAATCATAGCGGAAATTTCTTGTGGGGTATACTCTTTATCAGCTAAAACTACTTTGACACCTTCACCACTCTTCACTATTTTATAAGGCATGATATTGATATCTTTTTGGATTTCTTGATCTTCATAACGACGACCAATCAATCTTTTGACAGAAAAAATGGTGCTATTAGCATTCGTCACTGCTTGTCTTTTGGCTGGCAAACCAACTAAGCGTTCACCAGACTTGGACATGGCGACAATAGAAGGAGTTGTACGATTACCTTCTTTATTTTCCAAAATTTTTGGTTGTCCACCTTCGATAATGGCGAAAGCGGAATTAGTCGTACCTAAATCAATTCCTAATATTTTACTCATACGTTTCTTAAATTAAATTTCTAAATTGTTTGATTAAATTATTTTTATAAATTTCTTGATTAACAGCCAAGACTTCATCAGCTGATAAATCATCACCAACGGCAAAGTCCAGAACTTCTTGGGCTTTCAAATCCGTCAAAATAGCACTACCGATGAGACCGTGTGGGGCTGGTGAAAATTTTGTCAATAAATTTGCACCACAAAATTTACAAGAAACATAGGCTAAAAAACCTAACTCACTTTCTGATAAAATCTGCATACTTTGTTGATTATAATCTCGTGCACAAACTGGACACTTTTTGATAATCTTCAAGTCAAAAGGTTGATTATTAAGGGGCATTATTTTTTAATTTCAATTTTTATATTTTTAGTTCCTTGTCTTTCTTCTTTTGGCAAAGTAACTTTCAACAAACCATTTTCAAAAATAGCTTCAGAGGCATCAGCTTGAACAGAGGCTGGCAAGATGACCGAACGGTGGAATGAGCCAGTACGTACTTCTTTACGGTAATAATTTTTTTCTTCGATCTCTGATGTTTCTTCGCGTTGACCCTCGATAGTAAAGACGTCGTCTTTGACGGAAATATTGATATTAGCTGGCTTGATGCCGGCTAAAGTAGCCTCGACCACTACATTGTCTTTGTTTTCATAGACATCAATCGCTGGTAAAAAATTAGAATTTTCTAAATTTTCAAACGTGTCCAAAAATGGACTCCATGGTATTAACGACATATATTTTAGCTTAAATTATTAATTATTACTTTAGTTGGCCTTAGCACCTGATCTTGATAACTATAGCCAATTTGTTTTACTTCCACAATTTCTTGATCAGCGATGTTTTCATCTTCGACTTGACTGATACTTTCATGATATTCAGGATCAAATTTTTTGCCCAAAGCTTCTATTTCTTTTACTCCTTGCTCATTTAAAAATGACTCCCACAGTTTAAAAGTATGTTCTAAACCAATGGCCCAGGCTTGTTTTTTATCTGCTTCTGGAATATGATTTAAAGCAATTTTATAATTATCAAAAATAGGTAAAAGTTGACTAACAATATCTAAACTTAGAAATGTTTTTAAATTAGTCAATTTTTTTTCATGCTCTTTTTGTAAATTTTGATAATCAGCTAAAGCTTTTTGCCAACCAGCTAAATTTTCGGCGGCTTGTTTTTTAAAATCTGGCATAATTTAACTTATTTTAACTAAACTCGCTAATAAACTTAAAACACGATTATAGTCCATACGAGCTGGACCTAAAATTGCTAGCAATCTTTTGGGCTCGCCATTTAAAGGCGTGACTGCCACTGAACAAGTTTCCGCAAAAGGATTATCTTCACCTAATAATATTTTTGGTTTATCTATTTGATAAAAAATACTCGCCATGGCTTTTTCTAAAGAGTCAATCACTTGACTCATAGAAAGCATCATTTTGTAGTCGGCAAACTCTGGTTGAGAAAACAAATTAAATAAACCGGTAAAATATAAATCATTCGCATCAAAAGCTAGAATCACCGCTAAATTTGTTTTTTCGGCTAACACTTTAGCTAAAACTCTCACGTCTGCTTTCAAAGCTGTTTTTAACTCTTTAGTTTCTGTTTCGGTTAAAGGCTCGATATTTAACAAATTATCTAAATAATATTGATAGCCAGCCAAAGTCGGGATACGACCAGCCGAAGTATGAGGCTGAAAAATAAAGCCTTGTTTTTCTAAAGCCAACATCTCATTACGGATAGTAGCGGAACTGACTAATAAATCTTCGTGTTCAGCTAAAAATTGGGAGCCAACTGGATGAGCGTTTTTGATATAAAAATCAATAATTGCTCTTAATAATTTTTCTGCTCTTTCATCCATAGAAATATTATAAAGCATTTAGCACTCCTAGTCAAGGAGTGCTAAATATAAGTAAATATTGGCTAATATTAGCCAAACTAT
This sequence comes from Parcubacteria group bacterium GW2011_GWA2_36_10, assembly GCA_000991205.1. GTDB lineage: Bacteria > Patescibacteriota > Patescibacteriia > UBA1558 > GWA2-36-10 > GWA2-36-10. The sequence goes on from LBRC01000038.1 coordinate 3,699, forward strand.
CTCAAGGTATTTTCCCCGCAACGCGGAGAAAATATAAAAAATTTATTCCTGCCGCAAAGCATTGATTGGCTCGAGTAAGGCCGCCTTTTTAGCCGGAAATAAACCAAAAACTAAACCTAAAATCACCGCAAAGCTCAATGAAGTAAATAAAGCGGAAAATGGCAGAGACAATTCCCAGGTAAGGCCTTTGGAACTGGCTAAAATAAATACCAGATAATTTAATATAATACCCATTATAACCCCTACCAATCCACCTAAAAAGGTGACTACAACTGCTTCCGTCAAAAACTGTTGCATGATATCCTTGTATTTAGCACCCAGAGCTTTGCGTAAACCGATCTCAAAAGTGCGCTCGGAAACTGAAACATACATAATATTCATGATACCAACACCACCAACCACCAAAGAAATACCAGCTAAAGCGATTAGCAATAACTCCACACCACCTAAAATAGTACCTAGCATGTCTTTAGCATCGTCCATGGAAGTGACCGCAAAATCATCTTTGTCTGGGTCAGTGATATTATGACGCTCTCTTAATAGCTCATTGATATCAGCTACAGTTTCTTCATCTTTGCTTGGATCTTTCATTTCCGAAGCAATAAAACTAACATGGTCTATGCCCCACAACAATTTTTGCGCAGTTTGAATAGGGATATAAACCATCTGATCACGGTCAATAAAAAAAGAACCACCATTTGATTTGACTGTGCCAACAACTTTAAAATTAGTTTTACGAATTTTGATATTTTGTCCAATGGCATCACTTTGACCAAATAATTTTTCTTTCATTTTACTACCCAAGACCACCACCCGTGCTAAGGAATCATCTTCTTCTTTAGTAAAAAACCTACCAGTATCAACTTTTGAAGAATCAATTTCAGCTAAACTAGCCGAAGCCGCCATGACCATTGAGCTTTTCACTTTATCATCCCAAGACAAAACTTCCTGACCCAAAAAAGCGGCATAACTTTTTTTAATATTTGGCAATTTTAAAATGGCATCTTGATCTGATAATTTCAAACTAGTAATTACTACACCTTGTACCATGGAAGTAGCATTTTCAGAAGAAGTATGTTTGGTGCTCGGTATTTTTATTTCGGTTTGAACTATGTCACTACCAAAGCTATCCATTTCCGCAAAAACAAAATTTTGAATACTATTCCCGGCTGACATGACCACCAAAACTGCGGCGATACCAATCACAATACCCAAAATCGTCAACAAAGATCTACCTTTATTGATTTTTAAAGCTCTGATGGCAATTTTAAAAGCTTCTCTGTATTGCATAACTATTCATATCTTAAAGCTTCGACTGGATTTAAACTAGCAGCTTTTACCGAAGGATACCAACCAAAGACTAGACCAACGACAGCGATAAAAACAAAGGCTAAAATAATAGAAAAAGCAGAAACCACAAAATCCCAATCATAGCCCAAGCCTTGCGCAACTATACTAACTAGCCAAGAAAATAAAATACCAAACAAGATACCAATCACACCACCAAATGAAGTCAAAAGCATAGCCTCTAACAAAAACTGCCAGCTGATGTCTTTTGGTTTAGCGCCAACTGCTTTACGTAAACCGATCTCTCGAGTCCTTTCAGAAACCGCTACAAACATAATATTCATCACGCCGACTCCACCAACCAAAAGTGAGATAGCAGCGACCGCTGCTAAAAAATAATTTAAAGCATCGGTGATACTTTTGAGGCTGCTAATTGCTTGTTCAGAGGTACCGACAGTAAAATCATCTTCTTCTGCATTGACAATGTCATGACGCTCTCTTAACAAAGACTTGACTGCATCTTCAGCGATAGCGGTATCTACACCTTCAGCGATTTTAGCCCGAGCAAAACCAAGATGATTAACGCCTAATAATAATTTTTGCGCTGTTTCTAAGGGAATAAAAACTTGGTCATCTTGATTTTGAAAACCAGCTGTCCCTCTTTTTTCCATCACGCCTACCACATGAAAAGTTTCTTTATTTATTTTGATACTTTCATTCAAAGGATCGATGTCACCGAACAAATCTTCTTTGACCTGCCAACCCAAAATCGCATTTTTTGTCACACCCAGATCTTCTTCGGATATTAAAAAACGGCCAGACACTATATCAGCTGATTCTACCTTAATATAATCACTGGTGACACCGACAAAATTTGTATCAGTGCTTCTGTTTTGCCAAGTGACCGTACCAATGCCACGCGAATAGCCAGTGGCATAAGATACTTCTGGTAATTTTGCTATTGCTCTGACATCGTCATAAGTCAAGGCACCAACAGAAATAATGATAATCACTGAAGCAATACCAATAATAATGCCAAGTGAAGTCAAAAAAGTTCTGGTTTTATTACGCCATAAAACTTGAACTGGATTTAAAGAATATTTAAACTTATATAGATTCATTTTTTATTTTAAATCTGTCAAATGATTGGCTAATTTACGCTCAAATTTATCTGTATCTTCTACAATATCACCATCTTTGATTTTGATAATACGTTTCGCATGCTCCGCAGTGTTTATTTCATGTGTCACTAAAATAATAGTTTTGCCTTCATTATTTAAACTTTGCAAAATAGACATCACTTGTAAACCAGACTTTGAGTCTAAATTACCCGTTGGCTCATCAGCAAAAATAATATCTGGCGAATTCACCAAAGCACGCGCAATAGCGACGCGTTGTTTTTCTCCCCCTGATAATTGATTAGAAAAATAATTACGACGATGACTTAAAGCCACACTATCTATCACCTGATCCACTACACTAAAATTGGGTTTAATATCGGCGTATAATAAAGGCAGACGAACATTTTCCCACACCGTAGTCTTAGGCAATAAATTAAAATTTTGAAAAACGAAACCTACGCTTTTATTACGTAAAACCGCTAATTCATCTTCTGATAATTTGCTCACATCTTTATCAAAAAATAAATACTGACCAGAGCTAATCGTGTCCAAAAAGCCCAAAATATGCATCAAAGTAGACTTACCGGAGCCAGATGGTCCCATGATAGACACAAATTCTCCTTGCTGAATCACAAAATTAATATTTTGCAAAACCTTAGTTGTCGTATCGCCGTTGGCAAACTCTTTAGAAACGTTTTTTAGCTCGATCATTTTTTTATCGCCC
>LBRC01000039.1 GCA_000991205.1 Parcubacteria group bacterium GW2011_GWA2_36_10
CAGCATTAGAGTATGTAACCGCTGACTCTGAAGTCTGGATAATGACTGGGGACTTCATTTTCACCGCTGCTCTAACAATCGCTAAAGTGATTTCTAAATTTGAAGTGTTAAAAGCACCAATGGCATATTTTTGTTTTTTTGCTTTATTAACAATTCTTTCTATTGGGACAATCATATTTATATTTGTTTAATTAAATCAATAAATTTTTCTGCGTCTAAACTAGCCCCTCCCACTAAAGCGCCAAATATAATATCCAAGTCTGTAAATGAGCTAATATTTTCTGAATTCACACTACCACCATAAATAATTTTAACCAGCGGTAAATCTTTATCCTCTAAAACATCAATCAAGCTTTGGCGAATAATCATCGCTGTGTGTTTTAGTTCGACTGGCTGCATCGCCTGACCAGAACCAATCGCCCAAACTGGTTCATAGGCAATGACTAATGTCTGACTGGGCTTTATATCTATACCACGCAAAGCATTTTGCACTTGCTGCATCACCACCACATCTTTGCGACCATCTTTGCGATCAGCAAATGTCTCACCCACACATAAAACTGGTATTAAGCCTTGCTGTAAAGCAAAAGAAATTTTGTTATTAATACTTTCATCGGTTTCCGCAAAAAATTGTCGGCGCTCGGAATGACCAATTAAAACATAAGAGCAAGCAACTTCTTTCAAGGTAGCTAAAGAAATCTCTCCTGTAAAAGCACCTTTGGTTTCGCTGTAGCCATTTTGCGCTGCTAAAAATATACCCGAACCTTCTAAAACTTTGGCGACTTCTAAATAAGCCAAAAAATCTGGAGCAATCGCCACTTCTACTTTTTTGTCTAGACCAGCTTTAGTATATAATTTTTTAAAATTTTTAGCTTGCACGATTGCTTCAGCTGGATTTAACTGCATTTTCCAATTGGCAAGCACTATTTTTTTATTTTTTTCCATATTTAAAATTTAAAAATACTAAAAATACCAAGTGATAAACCAGTAACTGCTAAAGCGGCTAAAATAATACCTAATAAAATAAAAATTAAAGCTTCGGTTTTTTTCACGTCAAATAGCCAAGCAGCAATCGCACCTGACCAAGCGCCAAAACCAGGAAAAGGTAGGGCTACAAACAACATTAAAACAATTTTACCTAAATTTGAATAATCTTCGGGAAATTTTTGTCTAGTTTTACTAAATAGCCAAGCAAAAAATCTACGGGCCATACTAGAACGCTTCATCAAAAATCTAGACACTGGCCCTAAATAATAGACCAACAAAGCAGCGGGAATAATATCTCCTAAAACTGACCAAAACATCGCCTGATAAGGCGTAAAGCCATAGACCTGCATAGCAAATGGTATAGAAAGTCTGATTTCCGTAATCGGAGTAATAGATAACAAAACCACCGCTAATTCTGGCGGCAAAGTTTGCGCTAAATTATAAATATACTCCAACATATTTTAAGTATAAAACAAAATCGTTTTTAAGACCAGTGAAAATTTTGAAAGACCCAATAAGCCAAAGCTTTTAGATCTTGAAAACGATTATCATTGTTGTCTGAATTTAAAACTACCGCTAAAATTTCTTGGTTATTTTCATTGGCCACTTCCGCTACCAGACAAAAACCCGCTTCGCCAATATAGCCAGTTTTGGCTGGACCCAAATGTAAAAAGCTACCTAATAACTTATTAGTAGAAACTACTTTGTGTTTTTCTCCACTTAAAGCTGTAAAATTATAGCTAGCCAGACTTGCGGCCTTGCTTATTTCTGAAACAGCAAAAGCAGTTTTAGCTAAAATCAAAACTTCATTGGCAGTCGAAACATTTTTCGAGCTTAAACCAGTTGGCTCAAAAAATTTTGTTTTTGTTAATTTTAAATTTTTCGCTTTGGTATTCATTAAATTAACAAATTCAGCTTGAGTTTTGCCACTAGCACGCACCAAAGCAAGCAAAGCATTATTATCTGAAGCGATCAGACTAGAATAAAATAAATCTTTGACCTTCACTTTTTCACCAGCTACTAATTTCACTGGGCTTGAAATCACAAAATCTGTTTCTTCTAAAGTCACTTCTGCATCCCAGCCAGGATTATGTTCTAAAAATACTAGCACCGCCATCAGTTTACTGATGCTCGCAATCGGTCGCACTATATCAGCTTGCTGTTGCCACAAAACTAAACCGCTAGCTTTATCCATGACAGCGGCCGAAGAGGCTGTCAATTTTACTCCCAAAGAATCATTGTCTATTTTAGATGGCAAATTTTCCGTTGCTAATCTTGATTGCACGGTGACAATATTTTTATTAGCTTCATTTTTTAGCTCCAAAGTAAAAATAGAGTGCATGGGCGCTACTACTATTTGTAATAATAAAAAAATTTTTGCTATTCCAGCCCACATTTATTTAAAATCCTTAATATTTAAAACTTTGTATTTACCAAGCGCTAAATTCCCTAAAGCTAAATTACCTTCTCTGACTCTAGTCAAACTAATTACTCGATAATTTAAGGCCTGCATCATCCGTCTAATCTGTCTATTCCAACCCTGGTGAATAGTAATCTGAATTTTATAAGGAGAAATTTTTTTGACTTGATCAGCTTTTGCCACACCCTCAGTCAATCTAATGCCACTTTTTAGTTGTGCTAAATCTTTGGCTAAAATATCTTTATCTAGCTCTACTAAATACTCTTTTTTCACCACAAACTTTGGGTGAGTCAATTCATAAGTCAGATCTCCATCGTTTGTAAGTAGTAACAAGCCTTGACTATCTTTATCTAAACGGCCAACGGGATAAACACGCGGAGATTTTGGCACGAGTGCCAAAACATTTTGTCTATTATGCGCATCAAAATTTGAACAAATATAGCCTTTGGGTTTATTTAATAAATAATAAACTTTATCATCAGATTTTACTAATTTATTATTATAAAAAATTTGATCTTGTTCAGAATCAATACTAGTGCCTAGAATTTTTACTATCTCACCGTTTACTTTGACACGACCCGAAGAAATCAAAACTTCAGCTTGTCGACGCGACGCAATACCACTGTTACTCAAATATTTTGCCAAACGCATGATCATAAATTATTCTGGCTTCACTTGCTCTAATAAAGTTTGCAAATTTTCATTGCTATTTAAGCTTTCAAAATCTGGCAATTGTTTGACGCTATCTAAACCCAAATGCCTTAATAAATCAATCGTCACTGAATACTTAGGTGCTAAATCATTTTTTTCATCTTGAGCTTCCACTAAACCACGAATCATCAAATTACGAATAATCAAACTACAGTTTACACCCCTGATTTGCTCTAATTCTTCTTTGGAAATCGGTTGTCTGTAAGCGATGATAGTCAAAGTCTCTAGAGAAGCTTTGCTTAATTCTCCGCTTTGCTCGTCATGCAAATAAGCTTGTAAAATTTCCGCATTATTTGGATTTGTCACTAGTTGTGCTTTTTTATTGTTTAAAACCAAATGTATGCCAGAATCTGGCTGATTATATTTTTTTTCTACTTCATTTAAAATTTCTTCTACTTTAGCTAAATCTTCTTTGAATAAATCAGCTATTTCTTTAAAAGCCAAAGGCTTACCAGCAGCTAACAACAAGCTTTCTAAAGCAGCTAAAGAAATGCTAAATTTTTTTTCATTTTCTTGAGACATACACTTCATTAATTCCAGTGATTATCCCGCCGTCGGCGGGATAGCACTAAATATTCTTTATTTAAAAATTAATTTTTTGTTCTTGATGATTAAAAATTTTTACTTCGCCAAATAAGCTATCTTGCGAAACTTCTATTTCTCTTTGTTTGACTAGCTCTAGCATCGCTAAAAAACTTACGATTGCTTCGGTTTTATTATTTTTTTCGGTGATCAAATGATGAAAAGAAAAACTGGCAGCATTTTTAATCAAATTTCTGATATGCGTAATTTTTTCGCCAATAGAAACTGCCTTTTGCATCACAATCTTTGGCAAATTCACCACGGCTTTTATCTTACCCAAAACCCCAAAAAATAATTGTGACATTAAAATCAAGTCTAGATTGGCTGGTGCAAAAAATCCCTCGCGTGGTGGCAATTTAAATGGAGATAAACGTCCATAAGACATTTTATTTTTCATCCACAAACGATTGAATTTTTTACTAGCTTCGTAATATTGACGATAAATCTTGAGCTGTTTCTCTAAATCATTGACTTCCGCGTCTGCTTCTAGCTCCAAATTCGGCAATAAATACTTGGATTTCAAATAAATTAGTTTAGAAGCAATTAACAAAAAATCTGCCACTTCCAACTTAGGAATATCTTTGTTTTGATCAAGATAGTTTAGATATTGATCAGTCACTTTTGCTAAAGAAATTTCAGTGATTTGTAGCTTTTGTTTTTCAATCAGCTGTAACAGCAAATCAAGCGGACCTTCAAATTGTTCTAAAGAAAATTTATGCATTAATTAATTGATTTTTACTTTATAATCTATCGGGAAAATTAGAAAACATTCCATCAACTCCCAAAGCTTTCATTCTGGCAATATCATCATGATCATTCACTGTCCAAACATAAACCTTCAAACCCCTTTGATGCGCGTCATCAACAAATTCTTGATTGATAAAATCAATATCTAAATTTATTGAAAAGGCGCCTATTTTTTCAGCAAATTCTGCATAAGAAATGGGAATACCAGAAATTAAAGCGCCTATTTTGATTTCTGGATTTAATTTATTAAATTTTTTTAACTCATGATGATTGAAAGAAGACACCATAAAATGATCCTTTGTCCAAGATTTATTGGTAACATAGTCTTGAATCATTTGTGCTACCGGCTCTGCCGTGCCTACTCCTTTTAACTCAATATTAACTTTGACTCTTTTATCAATTAAATCAAAAACCTCTTGCAAAGTGGGGATTTTTTCTCCCTTTCCAGCATCTAGTAAACGTAACTCTTCTAAGGTTTTTTCCGCGACATAACCAGTGCCATTGGTCGTACGATTCACTTTATCATCATGGATAACCACTAATTCTCCGGTTTTGCAAACATACACATCTAGCTCAACCGCATCAACATTTAACTCTATAGCTTTTTGAAATGAAATGAGAGTATTTTCAGGCTCATAGCCCATTGCTCCCCTGTGTCCAAATTTGATCATAAATTTATCAATTATTTTTTAACACTCAAACCTAACTCATCAAGCTGTTCTTGAGTAACTGCACTTGGTGACTCCATCATCGGATCTCTACCATCTGAAGTCAGCGGGAAAGCAATCGCCTCTTTCAAACTCTTTTCTCCCAACAAAACCATCAACAATCTATCCAAACCAGGGGCAATACCGCCATGTGGTGGTACACCATAAGAAAAAGCTGAAATATAATGTTTGAATTGTTGTTTTTGCTCGGCTGTAAAGCCAATCAAATCCCAAATCTTTTCCTGCAATTTACTGTCATGGATACGCACTGCACCACCACCGACTTCAAAACCATTCAAAATCATATCGTGTTGATAAGATTTTACTTTACCAG
>LBRC01000040.1 GCA_000991205.1 Parcubacteria group bacterium GW2011_GWA2_36_10
CACCCACTCCAACTCCAACCAGTGACAACACTCTGCAATTCTGGCCATACTTGATCTACGCTTGGACATAATGGTGCTGCAGATGATGGGTCTGGAGAAATAGTTAACCCATCACAATCTTCTGGTGGGCCATTACCTTGTATATTTTCATTATTAGAAAAGCATAAAATCGCTACTGTTCTTAAACTAGCCAAAGTTTCTCGAATAGCTGCTTGTTTAGCTTTGTCTCGAGCAGAGTTAAGATTCACTACCGCTACGGAGGATAAAATACCAATAATAGCAATCACCACTAAAAGCTCAACCAAAGTAAAGCCAAAACTTTGTTTAAAATTTAATTTCATTTTGTTTTTTATTTATTCCGCTGAATAGCGGATATGTTTATATTATACAATACATTCATCATTTATGGAATATTACCGCCCACAGGGTGGTCGCCCTTTGGGCGATAACACAAAAACTTAATTGGGGATAGCTTTTTTAGCTTTTTCAATCACAAAAGTTGGTGATAATAAACCGACTAAGCTAGTAATTTTAAAACGACATAAAAAATAAGGGAAAAAACCATAAATTTTCGCTTCGGGAAATAAAATTTTAATATCTTTGAAGTGAAAAAATTGTTTATGATCTATATTCTGCAATTTTTGTGGACTTAAACCAAATAAATGCAAAATGTTCATTAAAATAAAATAGGAGTTTGGTGTCGTTAAAATCATTTTGCCGCCAGGCTTTAAAACTCTTTCAAATTCTTCGATAGTTTTTACAGGATTAATTAGATGTTCGATGACTTCACTACACCAGATTAAATCAAAAGAATTATCAACAAATGGTAAGCCATCATTAATATCTACAATCTGACATTGCTCGTAAACTTTTTCTTGATCAATCGAAGTCACTTGATAGCCTTTGTGCTCTAGCCATTTACTCTGATGGCCTTCACGACAGCCAACGTCTAAAGCAGTTTTACCAACACCCTCTGGCACTAAATTTAAGGCAATTAATTTACCTTTGGTAGTAGTACGTAAATTCGTATTCGTATTTGCCTGGCCTAAATCAATGGGTATTTTTTTTAATAAATTTAAAAAGTTATTTAAGATCATCAAGGTTTATCTTACTTTTTATTTTATAAGTTGTTTTATTTTGTCCTTCATAGCTATTACGCATTAATATTTCCGCGATAATTCCCATCAAAATAAACTGAATGCCGAGTAAGAAAAAAATAGCGGTTAATAGTGGCAATGGCGTAGCCGAAAAATGCCGTAAACCAGCGACACGCAAATAAACCGCCAGAAAACCAGCAATAAAAGAAACTAATAAACTATAAAAACCAGCTAAGCCAAAAAAATGCATTGGCCGAGTGGAGTAATCCATCAAAAACTTCACTACTAACAAGTCTAAAATAACTCGAAAAGTTTTACCTAAACCATACTTAGTTTGGCCATGAATACGCGGATGATGTTTCACTTCTATTTCTGTCACCTTGGCACCATGCCAAGCCGCATAAGCAGGTATAAAGCGATGCATTTCTCCATAAAGTTTTACCTCTTGTAATATTTCTTTTTTATAAGCTTTCAGTGTACAACCATAATCATGCAATTTTACGCCCGTAATATAAGAAATGAGAGAATTAGCTAAATTTGAGGGCCAAACTCTAGTCCAAGTCGCATCTTGTCTGTCTTTACGCCAGCCAGAGACTACATCGTAGCCTTTAGCCATTTTAGCTAGCAGATGGACGATATCCGCTGGATCATTTTGTAAATCTGCATCCAAAGGCACCACAATATCATATTGTGTATGTGCAAAACCAGCGGCCATAGCGGCAGTTTGGCCATAATTTCTTAAAAAATGAATAACTTTAACTCTTTTATCTTTAATAGCTAACTCGTCCAAAATCTCCGCACTTTGATCTTTCGAGCCATCATTGACAAAAATAGCTTCCCACTCAAAATCTGTCAAAACTTGTAGTTTAGCTAATAATAACTCTAAATTATCCTCTTCATTAAAAACTGGGATAATAATACTAACTTTTTCCATACTTAATATCTTAACACGAAGACAAAATTTTATCAAAAATAAAACCCACCAAATGGTGGGTTTTAAAAATTTAAATTAAATTTTAACTACAACCAGCTTGAGTACAGTTAATATTGGCTAAAGTGGTACTATCAGCTACTGCTTTATAAGCCCATGTGCCAGCTGTAGGATTAGCGTCAATTACTGAATTATCATAATTAAATCCATGTTGATTAATTTTTGGCCAATCTGTAGTAATATCTGCGTCACTACATATATCAACAGCAGTAGCAGAGCCATCATTTAACAAAACATTAAATAAATTGGCTGTCGTTGATTCATCTAAACAAAGTTGAATAGCTGGCCCAAGACCAGATAATGAAGCTAATACAGCGGCTCTTTTGGCTTTGTCACGAGCAGAGTTTAAATTCACCACTGCCACCGAGGACAAAATACCGATGATGGCAATCACAACTAACAACTCAACTAAAGTAAAACCTTTTTTATTTTTCATTTTTGCACCTCCCCTCTTTATTTCAAACAATTTTTATCTTAAAGCTTGAGATCTCAAAGCTCTAAAGCCTATAAAAAACTGCTCGGGATTTTAATAATTAAACTAAAATAATTATAGCACATTTTCTTTTAGTCGCCAATCAATTCTTGTAAAGCCTGCGCTTGTGGGTAAGTATTATCTTTCACTAAAGCTATACCTAAATATACCTTAGCGTTCTGTACATCGCCATCATCATGATAAGCCCAGGCTAAATCTATATAAGTTTCCGCTGTCAAATCTTGCGTCAAGTCTAAATAACGTTGAAAAAATTCTATCGCTTCTTTATTTTGATCTAGCTGATAATAAATTCTTCCCAAAGTCTGATAGTACTTATTATCTAAAACACCAGGCAATTTTCTAGCTTTCAGCATAGTTTTTAAAGCAGTTTTATACTGACCAAGATTATATTGAGCAGTTCCCAGGCCAACTAAAACTGGTCTAGATTCCCCGGCTTGCTTAAAATATTTTAAAGCTCTCTCATTATCTTTGAGCTGTAAATAAGCAAAACCTAATTGATAATTAAGTTGCTGATCATCCGGCTTTAATTTTAAAGCTTGCTCTAAATTAATTTTTATTTTATCTAAATCTTGCTCTTGAAATTGACAAGTTTGATAAACCAGAGCCAATTCTTGATAATAAATTGCAATATCCAATTTTAAACTAATGGCTCGTTCTAATTCTTTGATTAAATTATTTTTTAGCTCTGGCGTTTCTTTGAGATTAGCTTCTGAACATACCTGTTTTAAAGATTTTTCATCATAAAAAGATGACATAAAACTATAGCCAAATTTATCTAACCAGGCTTTATTTTCCTCTTTTTTCTTTAAATAAATCACCGATAAATTATCAAAATAAATTTGTTGCCAATTTTTATCGCTCCACAGCACTTGATTAAATTCACTTTTTCGTGGCCAAACAATAAAATTAATCTCGTAATCACTCAATATTTTTACTCTAATATTTTGCTTGTCTAAATTACCATAGCGCCAAAAAAAATCATTGGTATATAGATTTGGTGTTCGACCATCAATAGATACTTGGTAGCTAGGATAAAGCCAAAAGGCTAAATAACCACCATCTAAATATTCATTAAACATCTTGCCGGGTAATTTTTGCTCTAAAATAAACTTCGTAGCTTGTTTAGGATATCTAGTATATTTAGCATCTAAACCAAAGGGTTGTTGAACAAATTTATAAGTGATTAAAACAAAAACAAAAATTAAAACTAAATGTAAAAATACTTTAAACTTCAGACTACCCAATTCTCCGCGTATGCGGAAGGATAATGCTGTAATTTTATAAGTACCCCCTCTCGGTCTCCCCCTTCCCCGCCTACGCGGGGATCTAGGGGAGATGTCGCCTGCCTGCCAGCAAGGCAGGCGGAAGCGACAGTGGGGGTACTTCTAGTTAGCTGATAAATTTTAAAAATTAAGACTAAAATACTTAAACAAAATAAAATTGCTAAAGGATTTAAAAAATTAAATAAATTTTGCCAAGAATATTTACCCCATTCAGCAATGCCAGATAATGCTTCTTGTGGCAAGGTAAGTTTATAAGCCAAAACATAAATCTGCCAGCCATAAGAATTAAGACAAGTAGCTAAAATTGATAAAATAAAAATTAAAACTAATTTTTTTAATCTTTTGTCTTTAATGATTTCTAAGGTATTATCTCGATGTCTTAATAAAGACCTGATAACTTCAGCCCCGAAAAAAATGCCGATCATGGCTAGGCCATAGACAAAACCCGCATGAGAATTTGCCCAAATCAGCTGCAAAATTGGCACTAGCCAGGTGAATTTACTAGCTTTTTGTTTATCTTTAAATAATAAAAATAACAAAATAGCCGATAATAACATAGAAAATAGCTCTGGGCGATATAATAAGCGATCAGCTAAAAACCACAGTGTTAACGCTAGCATAATAAAAGTCACCAAAATATTATGCCTATTTTTGCCAAGACTTTTCCCAATTCCCGCGTCCGCGGGAATTGCCGGTAAACTTATTGTTTTGTAGAGGAAAAAATACGTGCCGATAAACAAAAAAAATCTGAAAATATCTAAAGCTAAATATTTACCCCAAGCAAATAAACCGTAAACAATGATGTCAAATAAACGACTGTGGTTCCAAAAATAGCCATGCGGAAAAGTATGCGACAGCATGTCATAATTGGTAACCTGCCCTGTTTCCCACCAATGCCTACCCAAAGCCATCAGCCACCAAAAATCTCCATCACCACCGATTTTGGTAAAAGCCAAATAAAAAAGTAGGCTTAGAAAAAATAAGCCGTACACAAAAATATAATTTTTCTTAAATAATTGTTTCCACATATTAACTGATACTCTGGGCTACTTTAAACATCGGCAACATAATAGCCGCTACCATACCGCCGACACCGACACCCATGACGATCAAAATCATCGGCTCTATCAAAGCTGTTAAACCGTTAACTAAATTATCAATTTCACGCGTATAAAAATCAGCTAACTTTTCTAAAATAGCATCTAGTTTACCAGTCTGTTCACCGATGCTCATCATCTGTGAAAGCATCTTAGGCATTAAGTCTGACTTATTAAATAAAGTAGCGACCGAGTTGCCATCTTCTACTTCTTTAATAGTATCTAAAATTAATTTCTTATAAGCTTCGTTATCTACGACTTCAGCCGTAATTTTCAAGGCTGAAGAAACCGGCACACCACCTTTGGTCAAGGTCGCAAAAGAGCGCGCAAAACGGACGATATAAATTTTCTGAAATAAAGGCCCAAAAATCGGCACTTTGACTTTAGCGGTATCCCAGGTGATTCTACCCATACTACTACGCACCCAAAGCTTAAATAGCACAAAAGCGCCAATTGCCAAGCCAATAATTAACCACCAAAAACTGACCATAAAATCAGACACACCTACTAAAATTTTAGTCAAAAATGGTAATTCGGCCCCAGAGTCGATCAACATGGCTGTCATCTTTGGCACCACAAACACCATCATCAAAAAACCAACTGCTACCATGCCACAAATAATAAAAACCGGATAAATCATGGCACCTTTGATGCGCGAAATCAAATCATAGTCTTTTTCCATCTGATCAGCCAAATACTGCAAAACATCATCTAATTGGCCAGAGGTTTCACCAGACTTTACCATAGCGACATAAAAACGACTAAATATCTTCTCGTGTTTAGCCATGGCAAAAGACAGCTTCATACCACCGTCCACGTCATTAGCCATTTCTAAAATTTTCTCAATAAAAACTGGGTTAACTGTTTGCTGGGCTAAAATCTTTAAAGCCTGCACGATCGGCACGGTAGCTGACACCATGACGGATAATTGACGCGAAAAAATCACGATGTCTTTAGCCTTGACACCGCCTAAATTGATATTAAAACCTTTTTTAGCGCCACCTGCTCCAGCTGATAAAGACAAAACTACTAAACCTTTATCTTCTAAAAGCTCGATGGCTGCTTGTTCAGAGGCTGCTTCCACACTACCATTGGAGATGCCACCAGATTGAGTTCGTGCACGATATTTATATACAGGCATATTGTTTATTTAAAATTACGCTTAAAGGCTTCTTTATCAATGGCTTGTTCAGCTGCTTCATTGGCATTGACCTCACCTAAACGCACTAGCTCTAATAAAGCTTTGTCTAAATTCAGCATACCCTCTTCACGAGAAGTTTGTAAAATGCTATTTAATTGCGACAAACGGTTTTCTTTAATAATAGATTGCACCGCTGCTGTCGAGGTCAAAACTTCACAAGCTAAGCGCAAACCACCACCTATACGAGGCAATAATCTTTGTGCTACTACGGTCAACATAACTTGCGCCAAGACCGCTTGACCCCAAGCTCGCCTACTTATCTCAATATTGCTAATAAAACGCTCTAAAGCCGAAATAACAGTGTCAGCGTCCATGATAACCATGATCAGTTTACCACTCTCCGCTGCTTCTAGTATCAATTCTTCTATGCCCTCTTCATTCATGGCCGACAAGACCACCACATCGACATCTTCATCTAAAATATCTAGCAAACCTTGCCGGAAACTGGCTGTGTCCTTACCTATTTCTCTCTGCTCGATAATAGACTGATTGTTAGCCAATAAATATTCAATTGGTTTTTCTAATGTCTGAATATGTAAGCCTTTGTTACGATTCAGAGTTTCCAATAATGACGCCACCGTACTAGTACGACCAGAGCCAAAAGGACCACTGATAATGATCAAACCTTTTTCTTGAGTAATAGCCTGTAAAATAGCATCCGGTAAACCCAAGTCTTTAGGTGAACGAATCAATTGTGGAATTAAACGCAGTGAAAGAGCGACATAGCCTTTTTGAAAAAAAACCCGAGCCCGAAAACGAGCCCGATTCGCCCAAGAATAAACCGTCACTATCTCTCTTTGTGTTTCTAATAATTTTTTATCAGTTTCACTCAAAAAACTATCAGCCATGCCCCAAAGAAAATCTGGTGTCAAAACTGACTCGTTAGTCAAGGTGATTAGTTTGCCATCAATCCTTAAAACCGGATAATTCCCCACTGTCAAATGCACATCTGAAGCACGACGCTCAGCGGCTAAATTTAAAATTTTATTGATCAATAAAGTTTCGGTGGCTGACATGCTGAATTATTTATTTAAAATCTTTTTAATTTTCTCTACTACTTCAGAAGGAATAAAATGTGCCTTAATCAAATAGTCTTTAGCCCCTAATTTAAAACATCTATCTATGTCTTCTTTTTGGGAATAATTAGTCAAAACTAGCACCGGAATATTTTTGGTTTGCTCTTGAAACTTTAAATTTTCTAAGACTTCAAAACCGTTCATTTCTGGCAAATTTAAATCCAACAAAATCAAATCCGGTAATTCTTTTTGTGCTGTTTTAACGGCCTGCAAACCATTGAGGGCGGTCATGACTTCAAAATTTTCTAAACTTAATTTAGTCTGATACATGGACAATAAAAACTCATCATCCTCTACTACTAAAATTCTTGCGTTTGCCATAACATTGTTTTTTACACCACTTTATTTTATTCTTTACTTACTCTTAATACTTCCTCGATCGAAGTTAAGCCTGCTAAAGTTTTGATCAAGCCATCTTGATCCATGGTAATAAAATTTTGTTTAGCTAACTCTACTTCTACCAAACTACGATCAAAACCCTTGGCAATAATATCCTTCATGGTTTTGGTGATATCTATCGTCTCAACAATAGCAATACGTCCTTTGTAGCCAGTGTCATTACACTGCGCACAGCCTTTGCCATGAAAAAATTTATACACACCATGTTTTGCACCACCATAAAAAGCATTGGCTGGAATTTTATCTAAATCTTTGGTGACTTTAGCAAAAATATTATCTGGTAATTTTTCCTCTTCCTTGCACTTTTCACAAATTTTTCGCACCAAACGTTGGGCAATCACGACATTCAAAGTGCTAGCTAATAAAAATGGCTCAATATGCATATCAAACATACGCGGAATAGCACCTAAAGCATCGTTGGTGTGAAGCGTGGATAACACAAAGTGTCCAGTCAAACCAGCATGAATAGACAGTTCGGCTGTTTCATTATCTCGAATCTCTCCCACCATGATAATATTCGGATCTTGTCTTAATAAAGCTCTTAAACCAGTCGCAAAAGTAAAACCTACTTCTGGCCTGACCTGCGACTGATTCACGCCTGGCACATAATACTCCACTGGATCTTCTAGGGTGGTGATATTTACATCTTCTTTATTTAAAACTGATAAAGCCGCAAATAAAGTAGTAGATTTACCTGAACCAGTTGGCCCAGTCACCAAAAACATGCCATTTGGTTTTTCGATGGCTTCAGCTACTCGTTTAGCATGATCGCCCATGAAACCCAGCTCTTCAAAAGTTGGAGCTTTATCCGGGGTTTCCAAAATACGCATTACGACTTTTTCTTGCCCCATCAAAGGAATAGTAGAAATACGGAAGTCGACGTCTTTATTGTGAATTTTGATACGAATACGACCATCTTGCGGAATACGAGTTTCGTCAATTTTTAAATTGGCCATCACTTTGATACGAGAAATCAAGGCTGAATGGACATAAATCGGCAAAACAATGGTGGTGTGCAATTGACCATCAATACGATAACGAATTTTACTTTGATTTCCTACTGGCTCAATGTGAATATCAGAAGCTCGGCCTTCAATCGCATGACGCAAAACCACAGATACGATCTTGGAGACCGGGGCTGACTTGATCACCTCGGAAAAACCCTTGCCATCTTCGTCGTCTAGGCTTTGATCTTTTGGCGCAAAGATTGCTTCCGCGGTATCTAAAGCCGCTCCCACCTCTTCACCCAAAGTCTCGTATTGTTTGATAGCCGAACGATAAGAGTCTTCGGAAATGATAAAAAATTTAGCCAAATAACCATTTTTACGCGCCAAAAAATTGACCGCTTCCATGGCTTTCAAACTGCTCGGATCAGTCAAGCCAACTTCAATATTTTTGCCTTCTGCGTCCAATCTTCATCTGAAACCAATACTCGGCGACGAATTTGTTTTTCGGCTTCCGCAAAATTTGCAAAAGTTTTAGCTTTTAATTCATCATACTGCTCGACAGTGAGCAATTTTTTTTGATTCAAAAAATCTAATATTTTTAAGACTTCATTAGTTGTCATAATTATATTATTGTTCAACTACTGGCGCACTATCAGCTGTGCCAAAAGGAAAAGCATTGCCAGGATTATATAAATCAATTGTAGTATCGATATTTAAAGTCAAACCCTGATATTGGCCGGTTTTTTCTAGCTGCTCTAAAACATCGTCACCGTCTAAAGGAAAAAATTTCAAATCCTGTTCAGCTAAACGTTTAATATTTTCAATTTTCACGGCCGCTTCTAAATCATTGCTAGTAGTCGTGACTGTTTTTTTTGGTAAATATTTAAATAATAGCCAAGCGCCAACTACTAAAACCACAGCGGCTAAGACTAATAAAATTATTAAATGTTGATTTTTTTTATCCATAAAAATTATTTTATAATTGGTGCAAAATAAGTCTTAATAGTAAAATTCATCGCTAGCAAACCACCTTCGGCACCAGAGAAAGAAACAGACTCAATATCTAATAAACGCACATTGCTTTCTAAATCATCCAAATAACTTTTAAACTCTGTATAAACATCAACCGTCGGATCGGCCACAGCTTGCGCTACTACCATATTGATCGATAAAGCTTGTAAACCTTGATCATTAATGACTGGCGTTGTGGCCTCTGTCTTGGGCGCTTCTTTTTTTTCTGCTTTTTCTACCAAACTAGTGACATCGATTGAACTTAAGACCATGCCTCGTCTTTGGGCTAACTTTTCTGCCAAGACAAATAGTTCGGCTAATTGTTCACCTTGGGGAACAATCGAATGTAATTTTTTCAAGTCACTATTACGACTAGCTTCTAGGGTGCTAAAACTCTTCGTCAAAGCCTCTATATTCACAGCCAGATCTTGAGCTGCTTTATCTTTGGCGTTGATTGCATTCAAACTATCATTACTACTCACAATACTAGAAATTTGTGGCTGTAAGACAAAAAAATAACCAAGCGTCAAAATCACCAAAACAATAGCTCCTAAAATCATCCACATATTTTGATTCGCTAACAACAGCAATGGTGAGGGCTGCTCAAATTTTATTTCATTTTGACTGGCCATAAAGTTTTTTATAATATAATTTTTATTTTATTTATTTGTTTGATAATAAAATAAATCTGGATTTAAGACTAAAGAGATAGAAAAAGTGACACCCATATCATTTTTTGTGCCTCCAGAAATATCTACTTCTGTCACGAATTCTTTGGCTTGTTCGGTTTGTAATATTTTTAATTGCTTGGCCATGGTAGCATAGTCTGGGGCAGTGGCATTCAAAGTCAAGGCACCACTATTGGTCGCTGCAAAACCACTGAATTTGACCTCTGGCAAGGTATATTTTTCTAACAAAGCAAAAAAGTTCGTCCAATAAATATGTTTATTTAATAAATCATAAACACGCTGAATTTCTTGGCCAGTCTCATTAATACGCTTCACGCTGTCTTCAAATTTAGCCAAAGCATTTTCAGTATCTTGGATATTTTCATTAGTACGCTGACCAATCGAAGTCAAGCTTGTATTCCAAGTCAATAAACCAAACCAAAAGACTACCACTATACCCAAAGCAGCCACCAAAGTAATTACTGCCAAACTACCAATTTGTTTCCAAGATTTTACTTTGGATAATTGTGGCACCAAATCTACTCCACTAGCATCCTCGACAAAACGAGCCCGAATGATTTTTTCTGGCTGATGAAAAGCACCACCGTTAGTCACCGCAGCTGTTTGACTAGCTAGCTTAAAACCACCGTTATCTTCTCTGACCTGTGGCTCTGGTGTTTTTATTTCATTGACAACTGCTGCGACTGGCGGAGATTTATGTAACCAAGAATCCCCCGCACTACCGCTGGGATCATTTGTCACCGGAGCAGTGTTTGACATTGGCGTAGACAAAACATTTGGTGCTGGTTGATTATTTTTTTTAGCCAAAAGACTTTGCTCATCTTGGCGCAAATTTTCTGGCATCAAATTTATATTATCATTTGGCATATTATTTTAAATATCTCGCATCGCTAAACCAATGGAAGCTGCCATCCTTGGCCCGATTTCTTGCAAGACCGGTTTTAAATCCATCGGATAAACTATCCTATCCCACGGATCACCGATAATGACTGGTAAATTCAATAGTTGCGCTAAATAACTCGGTAAATTTGGTAAAAAACTACTACCACCAGCTAAAACTATTTTTTCAATCTTGGCATTACCCTGTCTTTGGTATAGATCAAAGACATATTTTATTTCATTGATCATCGGATTTAAAGCATTTTGAATAGTATTTGGGACTGAACGATTCGCTCCTGACATCAAACCAAAATCTCGTTTGAATTGTTCTGCTCGGTCTAGATTGACATTCATACTGTTCATAATCGCTTTAGTGATCACACTACCACCCGCATCAATGCCTCTATTTAAAATCGGCACACCCCCTTCAATCACACAGATATCGGTATTATTTGAGCCAATATCTACTATCATCACGCTGCTAATATCATTACCGATTAAAGCTCTAGATAGTGCAAAAGCTTCGGTTTCTAGGCTCAATAAATGCAAATTAGTCCGCTTAAAAATATCTAAGTATCTGGCCACTAAATTTTTAGGAGCAGCGGTCAATAAAATACGATAATTTTTGGCTCCCATGACACTTTTTTCGCCTGACATGAAATTCGCTACTTCATTCGCATTTGAACTGGCTTCTGTCTCTGTGCTATCGGCAACTTTTTTGGCTATTTCTTCCGGCTGTTTTATTTCTTCTATTTTTTTACTTTTGAAAAATTTGCTAATATTAGCAGAAATATTGGAACTTTCTTCTACTTGAATATCTTTTTTATTCAAAATCTTCCAGTCCAAAATCATGTCCTCAATCGGCAAGGGAATAAATTTTTTCGCCTCCCACTTAATGGCTTCACCTAGATCTTTTTTTGGCATGGGTGGTAAAGAAATAATCGAAGTAAAAACCGAAAAAGTAGGCAAAGCCGCAATCGCTTGATTTGACTCCATGCGCGATTTTTTGACAATATTTTGGATATAATCAGCAATTAACTGATTACTTTTTTCTGTCGACGTACTTAAAATACTAGTATTTAAATCAGCGTAGCCAAAGCTCTTGAGTTTAGCTTGGCCACGATAATTTTCTAGCTCCACAATTTTAATACTAGCCGTGCCAATATCCACTCCCAAATAACTATTGGCTTGGGAAAATAACTGCATACTTTATAAGTATTTTTATTTTTTAAGTATACTTATTATACAACATTTTTTAAAAAAAAGGAAACTACATAAAAACGACCTTCGAGGTCGTTTTTATTAGTAAGTAAATTTTGGAAGATTAGTAGAAAAGTTTTGTAAACCAGCCGGCGGATTTACTTTTAAGCGCCCATCATTGATAAACAATTCCGCTGGCTCACTATTAGTACTATATGTTCTTTCTAAAACAAATTTTTTGGCGATTACTGTACCATTAATTTTTAACTGACTGCCAGAAGCTCCAGAAATAAAACGGCCACAATTAAATTCAACCCCATCATCACAAGGCGTACCATCACCCAAGACAATAAAAGTACCGGAAATTTCCGTGACACTAGGATCGATGTTCAAATCACCCTTGATAACCCAAACTAAAGAGCTAATATTTTTTAACTTACTCACATCAATGTCATTGCCTAAATATTTTATATTGTGATTAATACCGACCGGTCCATCACCAAAAACAAAAACACCAGAACCATTTTGATCATTTTTGCCATTTTTAATCTCTAGATCTAAACCACCATTAATCATCCTAGCACCAGCACTATAATAGCCTTTCTTATTTAATAACA
>LBRC01000041.1 GCA_000991205.1 Parcubacteria group bacterium GW2011_GWA2_36_10
CCTCATGCTGGTTGTGGTTTTGGCATGTCTCGTATTTTACAATATATTAATGGTCAAAGAGATATTACTGAAGCCGTTGCCTTTCCTTCTAATAAGGGCATGCTTATATAGACTTTTTATCTTTTTAATAAATAGAGCACATTAACTAAATTTAGCTCATACCATTTTTTTTCTGCTATTATTTTTTTTCTCTCTGCTATCCACGGGCTCCAGTCTATTTGGCTACCATCTTTATGATTAATCTTCAGCAGATCACTAGTTCCATATTTATCAATATAAGACAAAACATCAGCAGATAGCATGCGCGATTCAAATAGATCGATACGAGAATTTTCTTTTTGGGCCAAAGCAATATTAGTTCTCAAGATAAATTGTTCGCTTGGTAATATACTAACGATGGCGTACATCCAAATAAATAAGAAAGTTAAAAATTTAAAGATGTTTAGTCTAGTGCGGGTGATGACTTTAATCAGTAAATAGATAAACATAATGATACAAAATATGATGGTATATGAGGCGAAGAATTTTTCATAGCTTAGGCCATAGCTAGTGACGTACAAAAACATTCTGTAGGCTGATGAAGATAAAAGTAGCAAGGAGCTTATTGTAAAAATACTTAAGATTCCTTGAACAATTTTATGTGTACGTTGATAGCTAAAAAAGAAAATAGCAATATTTATTATGGATAATGCCAGCATTTGCCAAAAGCCACTTTTGACCAATACTTCAACTTCCTTAAATTCAATTGGTAAACCAGTCACCCAAATGCGTTCAAACTGTATCCAGAGAAATAAGAGGTATAATAACAAAGTGCCTCCTATTACGATACCTAATACTATGGAGTCTGTTTCTTTTTTTATGTTTTTTTCGGCTGGTATCTCTAAGGGTTTAGACCAGGCTAGAAAGACAGCATATAAAAGTAAAGCTAGGGCATAAAAAATAATAATTTTAAAGATTATTTCTAAAGAAATGATGTTTTCAAAAAAAATAATTATTCCACTTAGCTTTTGTTCAAATAGTGCATCCACTGAAGATAGTAGAGGAATCACAAGGCCCATAGCTAAGATTAAAAAAACGACTAATCCTAAAATAATTCTTCTCAAGGTCTTTCCTTTAGTTGATTTAATTCTTAGGATTTGATGTAGTGATTTACCAGCGCTAGCTAACTTGCTTAGCGGGGTCAAAATTCTACCGATCAAACGCACAAGTAATGTCAAACTCCAAAATTTTTCTTGACGTTTTTCTAGCAAAAGATAATTTAAACTAATTGTTAAGAGTACAGGAAAAATAAGAATGTTCATCACTTTAATGAAAGCATTATCATAGATAGCATAACTGAAGATAATCAACAAAAGTGGAATTAATAAAACAAAGTTTTTTCTTTGCCAGAGATTTTCTTTTTCTACGCATTTGGCTAAAAAAGCTAGTATGAGTAATAACCAAATAGTTAAATTAAAACCCAAAGCGTAGATATCTTTTTCCCAAAAATTCCATAAAAAGATGACCCAGAATAAACTAATTAATAAGGCAAACACTAATTTTTTCATATATTTATATTTAGCTATTTTTAGTATAGCAAAAAACCATCCTAAACGTAAGGTCTGGGATGGCTCAAAAATGATTTATTTTCTATTCAATAATGATAACGTCGGCTGGTAAATTTTGGCGAATGCCATCAAGATCTTGTTGGGAAATTTCATTGCCAGATAGATTTAGTGTTTTTAGATTTTTTAAATTACCCAGTTCATTTGGTAGTCCAGTTAATTGATTGTTTGCTAAATTTAATTCTATTAAATTGCTAAGTTGACCAATTTCGGCTGGCACACCAGTCATTTTGTTGCTAGAGGCGTCAAGATATTGTAATTTTGTTAATTGTCGAATTTCAGCTGGTAAGGCGCCAGTTAAATTATTATTTGACAAATTAAGACTTGTTAAATTTGTTTGTTTAAAAATAGACTGCTCTGCTTTTTTTAGACCTTGTCCACTTAGATCAAGACTATTTTCATTTTGAACTTCTTGGTTTAATAGTGGAGAAGGTTCTTGAGACTTATCTTTAATGTCACTGCTACAGCCAGCCCCCATCAATATAGGTATAGCAAGAAGTAATAATATTTTTTTCATAAGTATAGTTTAAGGTTAACATTTTAAGTATATCAAAAAACTACTCTTTTAGGGAGTAGTTCGCTGATGGGGTGTCTAGAGGGAGTCGGACCCTCATTAGCGGTACCACAAACCGCTGTGTTAACCGTTACACCATAGACACCATGTATATACAACTTTGTCGAATGGTCCTTAGACCACGAGCGAAGTCGAGTGGTGCCCCCAGCAGGATTTGAACCTGCGACCGTTTGCTTAAGAGGCAACTGCTCTACCAACTGAGCTATAAGGGCTTACGTAATAATGATTTTAAAAATTCTTTGCCTGTACCAGACTTTAAATATTTTTCTCTTTTTCTAGCATTTATTCTATCACCAATTTTTTCTTTGTAAAACATTGACCAGGGGCGATGTGGCTTTGTTGATTTAGTCATGCCATAATTGTGCCCTTGCAATCTTTTTTCAGGGCTAACAGATAATCCGACATAGATAGTATTATTTTTTATGCTGTAAATAGCATAGACATAATAATCGCTTTTCATATACTTACTGCTCCCTGCCTGCCGGCAGGTACCAACTGAGCTACCTGTCTACCGTAGGTAGATAAGGGCTTAATAAAATGTTGTAGTGGTCTTTAGACCATGAGCGAGCGTAGCGAGTCGAATGGTGCCCCCAGCAGGAATCGAACCTGCATTTACAGCTTAGAAGGCTGCTGTTCTATCCGTTGAACTATGGGGACTTATTGGATAATAAAAAAGATTTGAACACGTGCTAGTATAACAATAAAGTCTATTTTGGTCAATGTCAATAATTAATGTATAGGTTAATTTTTTAATAATTATCTATAATGTATAGGTTTATGTATAAATTATCAATAAATAGCTTATTTTATACATATTGATGTATAGATTAATGTGCATAGTTTGTATAGGTTTGTATAGTTTGGTATAATGACAAAGAAGAAGTAAAAGATAATTTATGAAAAAAAATATACCCATAGGTGAGGCAGCTGATTTATTAGGCGTTGCCATACAAACATTACGTAGATGGGACGATAGTGGGATTTTAAAATCTCATCGTTCTAGCCCAACTAGTTATCGTTTCTATACTGGAGAAGATTTGGAACATTTTTTATCCGCTAATTTTAAATATTTAGCAAGTAGTTGTCACAAATGGGCCTTTAATAATAAAGAGACAGAAATTCTAGCTCAATTTTATTGTCCAGATAAGTCTGTTTTTAAAGCACGCTTATCAAAATTAGAATTGTTATTAGCTAGAGATGAGTATTTAAAAGTGGGCGCTAAATTTTCTTTAATTACTTCTGTGGTGGGTGAAATTGGTAATAATTCCTTTGATCATAATATTGGCAATTGGCCGGATATGAGGGGCATTTTTTTTGGTTATAGTTTGGACGAAAGAAAAATTGTTTTAGCCGACAGAGGTCAAGGTGTGTTAGCTACTTTAAAGAGGGTGAGGACAGAATTGTCAACACATCAAAAAGCCCTTGAAGTTGCTTTTACCGAATATGTTTCTGGTAGGTCACCAGAAAATAGAGGAAATGGATTAAAATATGTTAGAAAGATTGTAACAGGAGGAGCCGAAGAAAATAGTCTTAAAAAATTAGTTTTATTTTTTCAATCAGGAGATGCTAATGTCACTATCAGATATAGCAGTGATGTTTTGAATATCAAAAATGTTGGGGATTTTAATAGAGGTTGTTTTGTGTTATTACAATATTAATTAAGTATAAAAAATATCCTATGCTTATTGAGTTAAAAAAATTTGGCGTAACATTAACTTCGCGAGACGATGGTCGTGAGGCCTATTCGGCGATGCAACCAGTTTTGAAGAGTATCAAGGCCGGAGAAGAGGTTGAAATTAATTTTAGTGGTATTAATACATTTTCTCCATCTTGGGGTGATGAATTTATAACCCCCTTGTTTAAAAATTTTGGTGACAAATTGCTCTTAAGTCATTTGGAGAACCCATCAGTCAAGCTAACACTAGACACCATAGAAATTGCCAACAAAATAAATTTGAATCGATCTAAACTATGAATCAGTCGCAAGCTTTAAAAATTTTACAGGCCGGACATAATGTATTTTTGACTGGTTCCGCTGGAACAGGTAAGACTTTTTTATTGAATCAATTTATTGAATATCTCAAAAAACAGAATATAAAAGTTGGCGTGACTGCTTCGACTGGTATTGCCGCGACACATATCAATGGTCGTACTATTCATGCTTGGATGGGGATGGGGATTTTCCAGACGATGGATGATAAACAGCTAAAAAAATTAAAAAAAAATCAGGAAGTAAGGGACAGAATAAAGTACACAAAAATTTTAATCATTGATGAAATATCTATGCTCGATGCCGAGCGTCTTGATTTGATAGATAAAATTTGCAAAGCCATCAAAGATCCCTTTGCACCTTTTGGAGGTATGCAGGTAGTGATGTGTGGTGATTTTTTTCAGCTGCCACCGATAGATAAAAACGGAGAAGCAAAATTTGCTTACGATGCTAAAGTTTTTAAAAGTGGAAAAATTAAAGTATGTTATTTAGAAGAACAGTTTAGACAAAACGATTTAAGGTTTGTCAAAATTTTAAATAAAATAAGAGCCAATCAAGCCGGTGAAGAAGAATTAGATTTACTAAAAAAACATTCTAGCAAAGCAGCTAAGCCTTTGATTCGACCAACTAAGCTTTATGCTCATAACATTGATGTCGATGCGATTAACGATCGTGAGTTAGCCTCTATCCCTGGTGAAGAAATAGTTTATGAGATGAATATCCAGGGGCCAAGAGAATTAGTGGGCTATTTAAAAAGGAGTTGTTTAGCGCCAGAAGAGCTCAAATTAAAAATTGGCGCGATGGTGATGTTTGTTAAAAATAATTTTAAAGCCGGCTATGTCAACGGCACTCTAGCTAAAGTAATAGGCTTTAGTGAAGATGGCTGGCCAGTAGTAAAGCTGAAAAATGGCCAAGAAATAATAGTGGCGATTTCTAGCTGGAGCTTTGAAGATGGTGATAATATTTTAGCCAATATTCATCAGCTTCCTTTACGTTTAGCTTGGGCCATC
Organism: Parcubacteria group bacterium GW2011_GWA2_36_10; assembly: GCA_000991205.1. GTDB lineage: Bacteria > Patescibacteriota > Patescibacteriia > UBA1558 > GWA2-36-10 > GWA2-36-10. The sequence continues at coordinate 5,179 of LBRC01000041.1, forward strand.
ACTATTCACAAAAGTCAGGGCATGAGTTTGGATGCCGCTGAAATAGATTTGTCAAAATCATTTACTCATGGTATGGGTTATGTAGCTTTATC
>LBRC01000042.1 GCA_000991205.1 Parcubacteria group bacterium GW2011_GWA2_36_10
TTATTTGTATTTAAAGAATAACATAAAAGCAACTCGTTTTCAAGAGCTGCTTTTGTCTAAAATTTTTTGATTAAAAGCTAAAACGTCGATCAATTTCTGCCTCTACACTTGCCCGGTCTTTGCCGTATTTTAGACTCGATAATTCTTTCAAAGCTTGGGCTAATTCAAAGTTACCTTTTTCCGGCATAATAGGATTAAAGTTAAAAGCTGGCGCCGCGGTATTGTCAATCAATAATCTGATATAGCAAGTATATTTTGGCATATTGACTAAATCATATTCAGAAACCACTGGTGCCATTTGTTTAGCGATAATCTCTGAATCTTCCACACCAATTCGATAAGAGATGATGGTGCCGACATTACCAAAGATAGCATCGCGTACACGAGTGTCATTATTTTTTACTAACTGCGCTAAAAACTGATGAGCTAAAATAAGATCTAAACGATATTTTCTAGCTTCCGATAAAATAATTGCAATGCTATCAGTGATAAAGTTTTGAAACTCATCAATATATAAATAAAAATCTTTACGTTCATTTTCTGGAATATTTACTCGACTCATGGCGGCAAATAATAATTTACCAATGACAATCATACCTAATAAACTACTATTTATTTCTCCGATTTTACCTTTGGATAAATTTAATAAAATTATTTTATTAGTATCCATGGCTTCCCGGAAATTAAAAGCACTTTTACTTTGGGCAATAATCGGGCGAATCAAATCATTAGAAATAAAAGGTGTCAATTTACTAGTAATATAAGGTACCATATTAGCCAAGGCCGCTTCACCGCCAGCTTTTTGTGCTTCTTTTTCCCAAAAATCTTTGACAAAACGATTTTTTACTGTAAGTAATTTTTGTTTTCTAAAAGCTTCGTCAGCCAAAACTTTTGGTATTTCGAGTAGCGTTGCTCCAGCTTCTTTATCATCCATGATGAGTAACATGGCATTACGCATGTATTGCTCAAACATCGGGCCACCAGTGGCTTTCAAATCATAAAGCTTATCAAAGATGGCGATCATTTCGTTGATCACGAAAGTTTTTTGTTCATCAGTATCATACTCCAGCATGTTCATGCCCAGAGGCCTGCTAGAATTAGCCGGATCAAATAAAATCACATCTTCAGCTCTTTCTTTTGGTATGTGAGCTAAAATTGCTTCGATACTATCACCATGCGGATCTAAAACACAAAGACCCTTGCCGGCTTTGATATCCTGAATAATCAAACTTTCTTGTAAAACCGATTTACCTGTACCAGTCTGACCGATGATATACATATGTCGACGACGATCAGCGTCTTTGATACGTACTAGAGTTTCTGCGCCCCTAAAAGAGCTCTTACCGAGTATTAAGCCTTCAGCTGGCATATTTTGTGGAGGCGCGGCTTTGCTAGCCTCTAGCCAAGCGATATGTGGCGTTTCAGTCGTCGGTAGTGGTAAATGAATCATTGAGGTCATTTCTTCCGCATTTAATAAAATACGGAAAATTGGATTATAATGACGATAAATAAAAGACTGCACGAGTTTATCTGGATTTTTTGGCATTGAAGCTTTAAAAACATTACCGAATTCATAGATATTATATTGAGCGTAACTATTCAAAATATCTGCTAAAATAGCCTTGGAACGCTCTGGACTCTGACTTGCACAAATCACCCTGACATTGACATCTAAACCCGGCTTAGAACTTTTTTCTTGTAACATTTTACCAGCCTCTTGCTCCATCGCTGAAGTCTGGTGTTTGTCTTTATCTACTAAAATACTTTTGTCAGCATCTTTTTTACTGGTAGACAAAATGTCTCCCAAAAAAGAAAAAAACTTAGCTAAAATTTTTAGAAAACTTGACTCCGCTGCTTCAGATATAGCTGATTTAAAAGTCATGCCTTTGGCCATGTTAGCTACTATCTTGTGAGCACGATTGTGCCAATTTTTTGGAGCAGAACGAAAAACATACTGCACCGAAGCTTGCTCATGCTCATTGAGCTTACTCAAGGCATTAGTAATACTTTCCAAAGGATCGTTATCAAAAATTTTATAAGTTTTGATTGGCAAAGCCACGTCACCCTGGATAGTCAAAGCTCCAGCTTTCACTACACTATTGGCTTCAAAAATATTATAATCACTTATTTCTTCAAAATAAACCTTGGGATAAACAGTCTGTATTTGTTGGATAAAAAAACTTTTATATTTTGTCGGCACAGCGGCATAAAAATTAATCTCTGTCGCACTGGCCACTATTTCTAAAGAAAAAACTTCACTCGCTTGTTTCCAGGTTTTTTCTGCTTTTAAGCCAGCTAAAGAATAAAAAAGATTTTCCACTTGGCCAAGGCTAGAAATGATAAAATCTTTAGTTAATTGCTCCCTTTCACTTTTGGTATAACGAGGAATTTTAATCAATAAAATATCTAAAGATAGGTCTTTATTGATTCTTTTACGATACCACGAGAACAAAAATAAAAATGTCAACAAACAAAAAACAACTAATATAATTACTAGTAAAATTGCTTGTATGCTGACAGTCATAAATTATTAGGTATTTTTGTTTTTAGTTAAAGCAAAAATCTCATCCGCCTTAATTTTTGCTTCTTGTTCTAAAAAATATTTATTTACTTGTGGAATGATACGTAGCCACTCCACTATTAAGCTCAAAATCTTTTTTAATTTTGCTTTACCAGTTTTTAAAAGCTCGGTGATTTTTTTAGCAGTCTCTTCGCCGGCTTGTTTAAACTTAATCTGCGTAGCACTATCCAAAGACAAAAAGACTTTTTCCATGTCTTTAGACAAGATTTCTTCTACTTTTTTAAGCTCCCAACCTTCTTCTACCACTGGCGCTGTCGGCTGACTGGCGATATTAGCCAAAACTGCGGCTGCTTGATTTTGCTCATTGATTTTTTCCGTCACCGTTTCTGAAATCCGCTCTAAAGCAGCGCCAGCATCTTTTTGTTCGATACTTAAATTAGCCTGTTGTTCGGGCACATGACTTTGCTCAATGATTAATTTTTCGTCTATTGCCATAAAATCGGTTTTGAATTTTATTACTCCGCCAGCGGCGGAGTCATTAAATCAATCAGCTTTATTATAACAAGTTTCTAAGTTTTTGTAAAAAAATATTTCTATTTTTTAAATTAGTTAAATAAATCTTTTTTTCTCCGATTATTAAACATAGATTAAAAATAGCATGTTTATAGGCTTGATCAATATCTTCTAAAAATATTTCATGAGCTATCTTATATTCTTTATGTTGCCAAACTAAAAAAATAATACGCTGGTTAGTCAGTAAATAACAATCTTCACTGTGTAAAATAAGCTGACTAATGAGTAACAATAAAAACAAAATAAGACTAAGCCATAAAGCTAGTCCTTGTCTATTTGAAGATGTCAGTGGATATAGTAAAAAAAATGCTAAAGGCAAAAAAATAAATACCAATAAATAAAGCAAGGCTCTTTTTTGACGTTTTTTGGCCAAATAACGCAAAATTTCATTTTTACCTAAAAATTTGCTAAAATTATACATATGAAAAGAAAAACTAAAAAATTGATTTGGGTAATTTTTTCCAGTATTATGATCTTGTCTATGATCGGCTGGACTTTTGGTTCTGGCAATTAATCTTTTTTCAAAATAGCTAAATAAGCCTCTTGCGGAATAACAACACGACCGAAACTTACCATTCTTTTTTTACCTTTTTTCTGTTTTTCTAGGAGCTTACGTTTACGTGTGACGTCACCACCATAGAGCTTAGCCGTCACATCTTTACGCATGGCCGAGATTTTATCACCAGCAATTATTTTACCACCAACAGCTGCTTGTATTTTGATTGCAAACTGGGCTTTTGGCAAAACATTTTTCAATTTATTTACTATTCTTTTACCTACTAAATGTGCTTGATCACGATACACTAGACTTGTCAAAGCTTCGACTGGATTTTCCGCCACTAAAATATCCATTTTTACTAAATCACACTCATGATAGCCAGCTAAATCATAGCTTAGTGAAGCATAGCCAGAAGAAATACTTTTCATTTTGTCATAAAAATCCACTAAGACACTACTCAAAGGTATCTGATAACGCAAAATAACTCTATTTTCATCAAGATATTCAGTGTCTTTAGCCTGACCTTTGACTTCGATCACATAAGAAATTAAATCACCGATATATTTTTTTGGTGTCACTATTTCAATATTGACATAAGGCTCCTCCACATAATCAATCAGAGTCGGATCCGGCATTTCTGAAGGTGTAGTCAAGATTTTTTGCTCACCATTTTTTAAATACAATTTATAAGCTACCGTTGGGGTCGTCACGATCAAATCAAGATTAAACTCTCGCTTTAATCTTTCTTGAAAAATTTCTAAATGTAATAAGCCTAAAAAACCACAGCGAAAACCAAAACCTAAGGCTTGTGAACTAGCCGGCTCATAAGCCAAGCTTGAGTCGCTAAGCTTTAATTTCATGATGGCGTCACGCAATTTCTGATATTCATTACCTTCAGCCGGAAAAATACCAGCATAAACCATAGGTTTTACTTCTTTATAGCCAGGCAATGCTTTGGTATCAGTATTTTGTTTGACGATCGTGTCGCCTACTTGCGCTTTAGATAAATTTTTTACACTAGTCACTAAATAGCCGATGCTACCATTATGTAATAATGTTGTGCTGACCCAATTTGGCTGAAAATAGCCAAGATCTAAAACTTCAGTATTTTCACCGCTGGCTACAAACTTTACTTTATCACCTTTTTTCAAGTCACCACCAAAGACCCGGACATAAATCACTACTCCACGATATTCATCGTAAGTGGAATCAAAAACTAAAGCTTTCAAATCTTTTTCTGTATCTTTGGGACTTGGCACACGCTCGATGATTGCTTGCAAAACTGCTTCCACACCAGCACCGGTTTTAGCCGAGACAGCTAAAATCTCTTCTGGTTTACAGCCTAACAAATTCACAATTTCTTGGGTCACTGTCGGCACATCAGCCGCTGGTAAATCGATTTTATTTATAACCGGAATAATAGTTAAATTTTGCTCTAAAGCTAAATATAAATTAGCCAAAGTTTGTGCTTCGATACCTTGCGTAGCGTCAACTAATAAGACCGCTCCCTCGACAGCTGCTAGTGAGCGAGAAACTTCATAAGTAAAATCCACGTGTCCCGGTGTGTCGATCAAGTTTAATTCATGTCCTTGCCATTGCATACGAGCTGGCTGTAATTTGATCGTAATACCACGCTCTCTTTCTAG
>LBRC01000043.1 GCA_000991205.1 Parcubacteria group bacterium GW2011_GWA2_36_10
GTAGAGGAGTAGTCACCAGTTTTAACAGCTTTTTTAACAGTTTTAGCCATGGGGGCTGGTAAAGAGATGTTAATTATTTCACGCATATTATTTAGGTATTAATTGTAATAATTTGTATTACAATATTAGCATGAGTTAAAGAGGCTGTCAAATATTTCACCGTGGAATTTGGATGAGTGAACTTAAGAGTTTTGGGGACTTGGCAGATAAGAAAGAATATCTTGAATAGTATCATCTAGACTTTTATTTACATCAATAATAGTTCCATAATCAAACTGAGAAACGAGCGAGTGGACTGCATAGGCCGCACCTTCACCATGATACTTGGTTCGTTCGCTATCTCTTTTGATGCAAAGTTCTACTGGTGCTTTTAAAGTAAAAACATATTGTTCAAAAGGTAAGTTTTGTATAAGATGTTCAATTACTTCTTTATGATAAAAGCAGGCATCAAAAATAACAATTTTACCGTGCGAAAGTAATTCTTTTGCTTCAGGTATAACGATATTATTTGCTTTTATAAAATTTTCTGCTGATATACAAGGTGCGTCAGGTGGCATTTTATCCAGTCTATTTTTTTCAAGAACCTCGTCTAGTCCAAAGTACTTAGCGTTAAGAATACTAGCGAGTTTTTCAGATATTGTTGATTTACCACTCCCTAATGGACCTCTTATTATTATATAGTAGTTCATAAATATTATAGCTCAAAAATTATTAAATTTGCGAACCAGCAACCCGGTGTTGTGCGATGTATTTTTTAAATTAAAATATCACCTAATTGTTTAATAGTCTTTTTTATTCTTTTACCTCGGTGATCATTTTTCATATATTCTGATTCTATTAGTAGAGCATCCACGCCCACATCTCTCGCTGGCTTGTAGTCCCAACGATAATTATCACCAATCATTAATGCCTTGTTTTTTGTAATACCTCTTTGTTTTAAAATTTTAACAATGAATTCACCTTTTGAAGCATGAAATTCTCTAGTTGCATGTATTTCATCAAATAACCCATTTAGTTTGAAGTGCAATATTTTATGGTTGATAATAGCCGTGGCTTCTTTTGGTGGGTGTGGATGCGTTGAAAGTAATACAGTAATAATGCCTAACTTTTTTAACTTCTTTAAGGTAGATAAGACGGTTGGAATTAACATTAATTGGCTACAATGGTCATTAAGTGTTCCTTTTGATGAATATATCCAGTGTGGTTTTTCTTGATATTTAGTTTTTTTAGGATACCATAACGTCCCATCGCCATCAAAAAATATTATTCCCTTTTTCTTTATAGTCATTTTAATTTAAAAAATATTTAGCACAACTGTCCAGCGTGTGAGAAGTTGACCGTGAGTGCTATGATAAAATTATATCATCATAGCTACGAACGGGCAATTTGCGAAAAACAGCTCCTTTTAGAGCTGTTTTTCCTCATACGCGGTGATAGTTGATGTATATTTTTCCTTTAAACTTTTAAATGTTTTCTTCTTTAAAAGTAGAATTTGATTTTTATCAATTTTGGCGAGGGTGTGGGGGTGAATGCGCCCGAGCCAAAAAAGATCATTTTAATAAGTCGTCTAATTTACAGGAAAGAAGAGCGGGCTTGTTTAGTAATATTTGCTCTTTTTGATTTAAATTATCAGCAGTCATTCGAATTACTTTAGTAGTTATGGCTTCGCCTAACATTATATGGTTAGTCTTTTTAAAATATTCTTCAATTTTTTGATAAAATAATTCCGCATATTGCATTAATTTATCCTGCGAAGGAGGATTGCTGGTCCAACCATTACTATTAAACTCAAATAGTTTTTTTATTTTTTCGCTAGTTTCAATTAATAAATTTCCTTCTCCGAAATCGATCCAGTAATCACTAATGCGAAGTATGATTTTAACTTGTTTATTTTCAGTCGTGCCATATTGATACATAAAAGAGAATATATCTGTATGAAAATCTTGGTATACGTTTATTTTTTCGAGAGTAGTTACTGTGTAGATTCTATATTCTTCTAGTGATCGTAAATAGCTGGTTCGCCAATTAGCAAGCCAATTGTTTATGAATGTTTGATCTATAAATAGAGGTGTTAAGTCTTGTTTTAAGTTATCATCAGTTTTTTCATTATTTAGTATTTTGATAGTTATTTTATTAAATAGTTCCTTAGGATCAGCAAATTTAATATCTTTCGCTGCTAGATAGTCTAAATCTGGCACAATTTTTTTTGACATGTACCATAGTAGATCATAAATATCGCGTCCTTTTTCTTCATATATACTTTTGTCAACTCCACGTTGTCCACGTAAAAAGATAGCGGCAATTTTGCTAGCCATAAGAGCCGATAGATTATATGTTTTTATGGCAAAAGAGAATTGATCTTTATTTTTTGGTATGTTTTCGGTGGCTACTGTTTTAGGAGGAACAAAGTGGTTTAAATCAATTTTAATATGCACCTGCTTAGAGGATAAAGCTAAACCTAATTCTTCACCTATGTGAAATTTTAGCGTGAGGCCTCTATTATTAGTGATTCCAATTGTCAGAAAATCAGTGTCAATATTATAAGTATCTTTAAAATGAGCCAGAATTTCTTCCTTTAATTTATCTAAGAAATCATTTGTGATTGTATGGGCTACTTCGAAATCTAAGTCGACTGACATTCGGTTTAGTCCGTGGCATATGCGAAGTGCAGAGCCACCATACATAACCCAATTGCTATATTTTGGGTGATGATATATAAAATTCAGCACATAAAATTGTAATTCTTCTTTTATAGCATTACGTTGTGTTTCTGCAGTAGCACCTCCATACGCAGAGATCTCTTCTAGCCTTTTTTTAAGTGCTATAATAATTTGATTATTCATGGTGTATATAATTATTTATCATTGAGTAGAATTTATTTTTTTCCTCTTCATCCATTTCATTTATGTCAATACGTAGGTCATTAATTATTGAGTCAATATCTTTAATTTTTATTCCTCGGAACTGTTTAGTTTTGAAGTAAAGTAGATCAAATAGAGCCTTAGATGGAGGGGCAATAAAGAATTCAAATTTATCTTTTATTAAAGAAAAATTTGAGAATAAATCTTTTTTTAAAGATTGATATGAAAAGGTGCCTATCTTAGTTTTGTAAGTCCTAGTGACTTTTGGTGTGACTGATATTGTAGTGTGTATTATTTCAGTGGCAAGATTGTAATACTGAAGCGCTGTCCAGGAGCTTATGTAAGATGGTTTTTTAATGATATTAGCGAGGAAGAAAGAGTAAGATAGGTTATTTTTATTGCTATTATAAAAATGTGTTGATACATATAAACCCCTTTTGAGAGGAATGATTTCTTTATCTTTTAAGAAGCGACTTATATAGGTATTAAGAGTACTATCTTTTAGATTATAGCTTTTTTCATTTTTGCCTAATTGGCAAATACGCTCTTTACTGAAATATGGTAAAGATTTTAATTCTTCAAGTAGATTGTTTTTTGATTTACGTTTCATATGTATGACATAATTGTATCATATCTGAAATACGATGTCAATTGGTATATTTAGTATATATTAATTTGCCTAATGTTAGGCAAAATTCTGTAAACCCCATCTAAAATAAATACAAACATGTATACAAATTGCCTTATCTTAGCACAAAAGGAAAAATATATGTCATCTATCTATCCAGGATATCTGAGAGTTGTCACCGAGTGAAGGTAGTATAATTATACAACTACCGTAACGAGGTGGCAATTTAGGCGTAGCCTAAAAAAGAGAAATAGAGCAATAGTTAAAAGTATTTGACTTTGGCTAACATTAGCCTAAGTATAGTATTTATACTATAAAAACCTTGACAAAGTAGTTAATATATGCTATTGTTATATGTTAATTCAGACACGACTGACAATCAAACTTTGGAGACTTCAATGCAAAAGCTCAGCAATGTTCTTCTCAGCGTCGGCTTGTTTTTTCTTGCGATGGAGGTTCTTTTTGTGATTACTCCGCAAGAAGTCATCACGGAAAAGGATATGTTCCAGTCCATAACCCTCTTCGCCATTTCTTGTTTTGTTGGCTCCATCGCTGCCAGACTCTACAAGAAGTAGAAAAGACAGGAGACGAATCAAGTTCCATCAGAAGGTTGCCTGTTCCAGGTGGCCTTCTTCTTTTTTTATTTAAAAAATAGAACTAAAATTCTTTAGCTCTATTTCTCTTTTTTATGGCGAAGCCAGATATCCGGTGTTGGGTGATGTGCGAACAAAAAAATTAATCCCATTCACCTAAAGAATCATTTCTAAATTCTATCTCTATATTGTCTATCAACTTAGTTTTAAAAAATTTTGAGCCATTCGTATCTATTGATTTGTCTATTGGCACATTATTGTTTTTACATTCTTTTAAAAAACTATCATAATCTTTGATATAAAAAGCAATATGTTCAATGCTAGGCCTTAATTTAGAAATATCAGCATTAGGTTTTGGCTCAAATATTTCTATCTTTGGTATAGTTATTCCTTTTAGGCTCAAAATTTTTTTAAAACGATAAATTCTATTTCTCCTCTCATGAATAATAGCATCATGAATCATTTCACTATTTTTTAATAGAGCAGAATGGCATTCATCAAATTCTTTTTTTGATAACACTTGTAGTCCCAAATGATCTCCAGAAAATCTTTTATCTAAAAGATTAATATTTAGCTTATTAGCCATAGTCAAAACAGAATTTAGATATGGTTCTAAAAAACTATTTATTTCAGGGATTGAATTTATTGGGTAATTAGTCATTTTGGGATTAATTTTTGTGAGCATTTCACCTAACGCGCGCGGGTAATCCGAAGCGCACGACATCCGCCGGAGGCGGAGGAGGGCGTTTTGGATACCCGGTGATGGGTGATGTTCGCGGAGCGAGCTAACTGCATAAGGGAAGACACGATTTGGGTGAAACGACGAAACGTTAGTGGAGGAGTTGAACCTCATACGCGGTGTTGGGTAGAAGTTTTATGAAAAATGACCTTAATTTATTGGTCTTTTTTATTTTTTTTGCTTATTGACATAAAGTAAAATTTGTGTTAATATACAACATTAAAGTGCTGCAAAGTGCAGTACTTCGGTTTGAACCTTCCATAAAAGCGAGGATACCAAGATGAACTGCCGAGAGTTTGAAAGCACCGCTGTTTGCACGGTGTCTGAAATTCTGACGAGAACTGATCAGATTCTCCAACGATTGAATCGTTTACAGAACGATACCGATTGGAGAGGAGGCTTTCTCTGTATCGCTGATGCGTTCACTGGTTTGCCTTGGCTCATCTTCAACATCGGCGAGGTCGAGGAGGATCGGTGGGAAAAGTGTTTGGCATATTGCCAGGAAAAAGCCCGCCGGTTGGCTGAGCACCCCAATCACTTGGCCAGCGCTGAGAGTCGTGATGAGGACAAAGGTCAATGGGGCGGTGCCATTCGTGCTGACGGCATCATCATTTCCTTCTCTGGCTTGCCGGAGATGTTGGACGAATGTCTCTGTCTCGAACTCGCTTTTTATCTGGATCGTCTGAATTTTGATGATGTCATCACCATCACTCAGCGTTCCGGCAACGGCAAGTTCGACTTGGAGCTGATTTCCTAGTCGAACAACCAGAAGTCGTAGTCTTTCCTTCAGCGCGCCTCTCCATCTGTGAGTAGGCGCGTTTTTTAAAAAAATAAAAAAGACCAAATTGTTTTGTGGTTTTATTTTTCATAAAATTTCACCTAACGCGCGCGGGTAATCCGAAGCGCACGACATCCGCCGGAGGCGGAGGAGGGCGTTTTGGATACCCGGTGATGGGTGATGTTCGCGGAGCTAGCGGAGCTAACTGCATAAGGGAAGACACGATTTGAGTTAAACTCCGAAAGAAGAGAGGAGTTTAACCTCATACGCGGTGTTGGGTAGAAGTGGTGTTTTTGCCTTTATTTTGAATAAAAACACTACTTTTAGGGGTCTTTAACTAAAAATCATTGACAAAACATTATATTTATAGTATGTTTTTATATTAAATACGCTCATTAAAATAGAGATAGTTGCAGTGTCTAGGTTAACTAAATATTAGTTAGTTTGCACATTGCAACGGTCTCAACGACAGGACTCAAAACAGGAGATGGAAAAATGGATTCAAAAATTGCCTTAGGATTGGTCAACACCGGTAAGCTTTCTGTTGTCCAGATGTTGACAGTTGGCGACAAGGTCGATAGCTCGTCTGTCTGGGAAGCCATCGTGACCACTGGTCAGCTTTCCGTTGTTCAGATGTTGGAAATCGGTAAGAAGGCCAGTCACTCTCGTGTCTGGGAAGCCATCGTGACCACTGGTCAGCTTTCCGTTGAACAGCTGAAGGAAGTCGGCAATTTGGCTGATGATTTTGATCTTTGGAGCAAGATCATTCTTCAGTTGAATCTGAGTGATCTTTCCGTTGAACAGCTGTTGGAAGTTGGCAGGAAGGTCAGTTACCCTCGTGTCTGGGAAGCCATCGTGACCACTGGTCAGCTTTCCGTTGCACAGCTGTTGGAAGTTGGCTATAATGCCGAAAGTGAGCAGGTCTGGGAAGCGATCATTGACAGGCTTGGAAATTGAATGTTTCTTCTGTTGTCACACGAAAAGACCCCCGCGTCCAGTACGTCGGGGGTCAATTTATTTTTCTAAAAAAACACCATTTCACCTAACGTTACTCATATCTGAAGTTTTTGCGGAACGTAGTGATGCAAAAATTTGGGTCGAAAGAAATTGACTTTCATCTGAAATATTAATATGTCAATTTCTTGAGCCAGATATGAGTTGTTGTGCGATGTATTTTTCAATATTTTTTTATTTCTTATATTTTTGTTGAAGAATTTTATCTCTATTTGGAATTTTTATTTTTCGTTTTTCTTTTTCCAAGAGGGGTTAGGGGTGAATTGGAAAAAGAAAAACACCTTATTAAAGAAATCCTCGCATTTTTTCTATGGATTGTTTTAATTCTTGTGCTGCTGGACTTCCTCCGTTTTCTTTAGAGTGATGAATTTTATTTCTAACGTAGGTGTGGATTGTTACTT
>LBRC01000044.1 GCA_000991205.1 Parcubacteria group bacterium GW2011_GWA2_36_10
AGCACAATTCGCACCACTATCATTTTCAAAATCCACCGCATAAACAGATGCGTTTACTAGAGCGGTTTGCTGACTTGATAAACCACGACAAGTAGCTGCGTCATAATTATTTTTACTGTCTGTGGCGGCATTACCAGCGTCATTTAGTCTCCACCAAGCAACTAAGGCGTCTGGTTGTTGATTTTTTAAAGTAATAGTAGAAGTGGCAGTCGAGGTAGCTAACAAGTCTGTCTGGTTATTAGAAATATTTATTAGTGTCAAATTAGCTTCCACATTCATAAATGTCCCGGCCGTTGAAGTAGCGGTGGAAGTGGCGAAAAATAAACCATTAGTAGCCAAACTCACCTCCGGCGAGCTAAGCCAATAGCTATTACCCGCTGTGGCATCACAAGCATTGTACTGTCCATTATTCGTAATATTTGGATAACAAGTTAATTTCACCCTATTACTCTCACTGGTAATTTTCACTCCACCGCCAGAGCTCACACAAGTACCAGGTAAATAAGTGTCATCATCAAAATAAAAAGACAAGGCGCTGGAAGTAGTACAATCACCATTCACATCTTTTAATAAACCAGTGGAATTGCGAGATAAATAATCAATCGTTTGCAAAACAAAACGACGATTTTCGGAAACATTAATTTTGGCCCACAATTTAGCACTGGTGCCAGACAAAGAAAAATGAAAATTTAATACAGCCACTAATAAAATACCAACAATGGCTAAATAAATAATTGTTTCTACTAAAGAAAAGCCACTAGTTTTCTGTTTTGGTCTCAACATTTAACGATAATTTAATTTAAGATCATAAAGAGTAGGCGTTGAAGCGCTACTATTACAGTTAGCCATGTCTACTTGATATTTCAGCCAACGCTGACCACTCATATCAGCATTAAAAGCCGTGGTATAAGTAGCACTAGTACTAGTAAATTCTTGCGTAGTAGCCCCAGTAAAACTACTATTATTAGCAGCCGAGAAAGTAATAGTAATACTACAACCACTGGGTATATCTTGATTCACTGTCAAAGTATGCAAATCTTTATCCGCTGAACCCAAGTCAAAACTCGAGGAAACTAAATTACCAGTCGCAGCATAAGTACCAACTCCTGCTACTGTCTGTTGTTCAATGAAAGTAGTTCGATAAGTAGAGGCACCCGCATAATTCCAGCCTGCAAAAATGCCACCATACTTATTACTATAATCCATGGGATGATAATACAGTGTACTATAACCATAAGTAGTATTATCATACCACTGTACAGTTGGACTCGGTGCAGCTAAGGTACTAACATCAGAAATTGTAAAAATATGAATATATGGTGCAGCAACAGCATCAACAGCCACTACAAAAGCTTCATTATTATTAGTATAAGCAATGTCTCTCACATAAAGATTTCCATAACTATTAAAATCTACACCCGCCACTTTAGTAAAAGAAGAGGTCAGGGTATTGTCATCGATTATGATAAACTCATCACCAGCGGAGTTATAATCCAAACCCGCTATAAAACGATTATAGCCAGAAGGATTAGTGCCAAGATATTTAAGATCAGTAAAGTCAATGCTTGAACTATAAGCATAGCTAGCTACTAAAGCTGCTTGATTAGCAACATCCACCCTCATCAAGGCATTAGTAGTATTATCAGTCGCAAGATATAAAATATTATTAGCCTCATCTAAATACATGGCGTTAATCACGTCACCAGAAAAAGTTTGTGGCGTAGGTAAATTTGGTGTGCAACCAGGAGTTTTTACCGTGTCACACCACAAGGTACAATTTGTACAAGTCAAGCCGCCATTAGTAGTATTAATGTCTAAACTAAATAAAATACCACCAGTACCACCAGCGTACATGTGAGTCCCAGCGGCATTGACTGCCATGGCATAAAGCCAACTTAAATTAGTAGCTGGAGTAAAGGTTTTTAAAGTCAGAAAAGTACTGGTACTGACCGTGCTAATCACGCCCTTATCGCCACCAATGTATAAATGCGGATAATGTCCATTTAAAGCCGAGGCACGAGCATAGAGCCCAGTAGAACCAGAGGTAACAGGAGAGCCAAAACCAGTGCTTCTGATATTAGTGATGGTATAACGTTGTGGACTAGTAGCACTACCCATTAAATACCAATGATCACTAGCATCATCTACAATAGAAGCATAGGCACCGGTGTTTTGAGAACTAGAAGCAAAATCAGTGATATCAGACCAGCCCCAGGTATCAGCCCCTGGTGTGTATTGCAATTTTAAAGCGCCAGCTGTAGAAATGCCGTCCATAGTAGACGATGTATAGGCTTGGGTGCTACTAGACCAATATTGAGCACCTACACCACCAGACCAATCAGTTTGTGTCCAAGCTTTATCGCCCCAATTCGTCAAATAAGTGCTGATGACATAATCACTAATCCCAGTGCCAGAAACTGTGACCGTCACTTTTTTGGTCATTGAATCATCGGTGCCACCAGATTCCACAATATTACTTTGACTATCACGACTGACATTAGCGATATAAATCACTCGAGTTAAATCACCAGAAACATTGGAGCTACCAGAAAATTCCCAAGAGCCACTAGCGTTTTTAGTCACACCTTTATTTGAACCAACATTAGCTTTAAAATATGTCCAAGAATCGTCTTTAATTTTTCTGGCTATTTCTAGGCCTTCTTGCGCAAATTCAGAGATTTTTTGTTTATCACCCACGCCATAAAAATTATTATAGCTATTGGTCACTACATAAGTGACACCACCAGCTAAAACACTAAAGACACCAATCGCGACAATCAACTCCACTAAACTAAAGCCTACTTGTCTTGAGCTACGTCGAAAGATTTTATTTTTAAACATAAAATATTTTTATTCTTGATAAATCAAAGCAACTGGCGTCGTGCTGACAGTAGTTTGTGTACCAATATTACTGGTTAAAACTAAAGCTTGCTCTGTTAGCTCACCAGTCGTAGTAGATAGCCAACCAGAAATTCTTTCAAAATAAAATTCATTAACTTGAGTAGAGTCTAAATAAACTCCGCCATCAAATAACAAAATTTCATCATAAGCACTATTACGACTTGGATAAGCTTGGCCTTTATATAAAATCAAACAATCACCAGCTTGCGTGCCACTATAACAATCGGTGTTATCATTCAAAGTTTTTACGCCCCAATCATCGCCATAATAAGCATTGACCGCATAATTATGAGCGCGATTTAAAAAATCAATTGCTTGTTTAGCGTTAGCGCCCAGGTCTTCTCTGACAGTATTGTCAGACACTAAAACAGAAGAAGAAGAAATTAAGAGCACAAAAATAGTCACTACCACTAACATTTCTATTAAAGTAAAACCTGCTTGATAATTTTTTAATCTTTTAAACTTCAACATCTTAACTGCCAACTTTACTAGTTAATTCATAAATTGGATTGATAATTGACATGGCCACAAAACCGACTACTAAACCAATAAAGACTAAGAGCGCTGGCTCTAACATCGTAGATAAATTTTTCGTCACATTATCTACTTCGGTTTCATAAAAATCTGCTAGATAATCTAAGGTTTCTGATAATTTACCAGAACGCTCACCGACTCTAGCCATGCGCGATAATAAAATCGGAAAATGTTTATCTTTGGCTAAAATATCTGACATCGCTAAACCTTGTAAAACTTGATGATAAACTAAAGTAATTCGTTGTTTGTAAACATCATTGGTAACTGTGTCAGCGACAATATGTAAAGCCTGATCAATGGTGACGCCACTATTTAATAAAGAAGAAAGGGAGCGACAAAAAATAGCTAAATTTAAATTACGACCGATTTTACCAAAAATTGGGATTTTTAAAATAATCTGATGAATAATCAGTCTTGTTTTGGCAAATTTACCCATAACCTTTACGGTAATAACCAAAGCAATAATAAAAATCAAAATCCAGGCCCAATATTTCACTAAAAACTGCGAAGAGGCTAATAAAATCCTAGTAGAAATCGGGAGTTTGGCGTGTAAAGTGGTAAAGAAACCTAATAATTTTGGTAGCACAAAAGCCGAAATCACCCCAATCAAGCCAATAATGGCAAAAAAGACAACGGTCGGATACATCATCGCGGCTTTAATCTTGCTACGCAAAGTATAATTTTTAGCTTGCTGAACAGCCACTATTTCTAAATTTTGTTCTAGACATCGGCTAAGATTACTTTTATTTTAGCGCTCATAGCCGCTGAACTTTGCACCATCAAAGTCTCCAGACCCTCATCAAGCGGCATGCCGGCTTTAATCATAATGGCCAAATGTTTAGCAAAAACCATTTTGTCTATGAGTTTCACTCGGCCAAAAGTAAATTCGGCCTTAGTGATACTAGTCCTAGCTTTAGCTTCTACTAGATTCAAAACCGTACCGTTTTGGCTAGCCAAACGTGCTCTAGCCTCATTATTTGAGCTAGCCTCTATCTGTCCGGTAGTGATTTTGCCTGCTTGATCAGCAATTTTATAAATAAATAACATATTTTTATTGTCTGGTGACCCGTAAAATTTCTTCTAAAGTTGTTTGGCCACTGACTACTTTATCAAAACCATCCTCCATCATCGTAGTCATGCCTAATTTTTGCGCTTGTGCTCGAATTTTATCAGAATCTGCGCGATCGGCGATCAAAGAACGCATAGTTTCCTCAATGGCTAAAACTTCAAAAATACCCAAACGTCCAGCATAGCCAGTATTATTGCATTTATCACAGCCCCTGCCTTTATAGAGACGGACGTCCTTGAGTTTATCTAAATCTAAATATTTATCTATTTCCACTAATTTTTTCAAATCATCAATTTCTTGTTGACTCAAAGTATAACTAGCAATACAACGTAAACAAATTTTACGCACCAGACGTTGTGCCACGATGATATTCACCGTTGAGGCCACTAAAAATGGCTCGACTTTCATATCCGTCAATCTCGGCAAAGCGGTCGCGGCATCATTGGTATGCAAAGTAGATAAAACTAAATGGCCGGTCATAGCGGCGTTGACAGCGATATCAGCTGTTTCTTCATCTCGGATTTCACCGACCATGATAATGTCTGGATCTTGTCTTAAGAGTGACCTTAAGCCTTCGGCAAAAGTTAAATTTGTTTTAGGATTTACTTGAATCTGATTAATACCCGCTAAATCATATTCCACTGGATCTTCAATCGTGCAAATATTTACATCACGTTTATTTACTATTTTGATCAAAGCATACAAAGTAGTAGTTTTACCACTTCCTGTCGGACCAGTGACTAAGATCATGCCAAAAGGCTTATCAATGGCTTGTTGGACTAAATTCAAATCTCTGCCTTTTAAACCTAATTCCACCAAATCTAGCTCTTGACCTTTGGCTGATAGCAAACGCATGACGACTTTTTCACCATGAGTAATCGGTAAAATAGAGACACGAAGGTCTAATTTTTCCCCTTCAATCAGCCAAACAATTTTGCCGTCTTGAGCAGAGCGCGTTTCATCAGTGCGTAATTTAGCTAAAATTTTTAATCTAGTGACTATTAATTCTAAAATACTTTTGGGCAAAGTCAAAACATCGTGTAAAACACCATCAATCCGAAAACGCACCATAATATTTTCTGCGGTTGGCTCGATATGAATATCTGAAGCATGGTTAGTATAGCCATAGCTAAATAGATCGTCCACTAATCTGACCACTGACACGTCTTCGACTTGAGAGCCTTGAACAGCGACTGCGTGTTTTTGAATCAAAGAAACATATTCTTGCTGGACAGCTTTACGATATAAGCCAAAAGCATTTTTCAAATCATAAATAGTAGCAAAATAAGGAATAATTACATCGCCAGTTTTCTTTTCTAACATCTTGATCATGCTGTAATCAAAAGGATTGTGCATGGCTACTTTTAGACCTTCTTGGTCTCTGGCAAAAATTAACATTTGTTGTTTTCTCGCTACTATTTCTGGCAAAATCTTGAGCACGTCCATTTTAATTTGCTCTTTGGCTAAATTAACATGACGAACATGTAAGTTATTAGCAATCAATTGAGCAACTTCTTCATTTTTAACTAAACCTTGTTTAATTAAAAAATCCACAAAGTCTTCACCTTTTTCTCGGGCTGTCACTAAAGCAGCATCCAATACGCCTTGGTCAACTAAACCAAGCTTAGCAATCAAATCATGAATCTTTGTGTCTGAAAGAATTTCCATAAAATTTACTTTTATTTATAGCTCATCCGCCTTCGGCGGATTGTGGACAAATATCTTATCAAGCAATCTCTTCCTCCGCCGAAGGCGGAGGAAGCAAAACTGTCTAAATATTATTCACCAAGCTATATCCACACTTGGGACAAAATTTGTAATTACTTTTTAAATGCGCTCCGCAGTTTGGACAAAACTGAATAGCAACATTTTGCTCATTATTCATTACTTGTGCTGTTACAGTCAAAGTATTGTCCACGGGCTGATTTTTTTTAAAAATTTGCTTAGCCAAAGATTCAGAACTGGCTTTGACTTCTTCTGGCTTTATTTCTACCGACGCACCCTGCAAAGCAGCGCTATGACTTTTGAAACGTGCTTCTTTGCTGGCAGTTTTAGAATGTAAAATATGCTCTATTTTTTCTACGATTACTCCTAAAGTCGTACTATCTTTGACTAAATAATCAGCTGCCCCTAAATCCATACCCTTTTGTTTATCAGCTGCTTGGCCAAGATTAGATAAAATAATCACGGGAATGTGAGAAGTTTTTGGATCAGACTGTAGCTCGGTCAAAACCTCAAAACCATTTTTTTTAGGCATGATCATGTCTAAGATAATCAGATTAGGGTCAGTGATACGAGCCTTGTCTAAACCGTCTTGTCCATCGACGGCTAAAATGACTTCAAAATTTTGTTCTGATAATTCCGTTTCATAGACACGACGTAAAAAACTATCATCATCCACAAATAAAATCTT
>LBRC01000045.1 GCA_000991205.1 Parcubacteria group bacterium GW2011_GWA2_36_10
ATCTAATTGAGGCAAAAAATATTATTGCCAGCCAAGCCAGCCAGAAATTTTTATTGGTTTTTTTATAAGTGACATAAAAGATTGCTAAAGCGGAAAAAGCCGCCCAAAGAGCTGGCAGGAATTGATAAATTGCCACTAGATCAAATATCCAGGATATTAAGAAAAGAAAAAAATGAAAGCCGATTTCCATGCCACTAAATTTATTAGTGGCTTCTGCTTTTAAGGCTTGGAAATATTCGCCGTAATTCTCCATTCTTAGGGCTTCAGACAGGTGATGCCACTCATCAATATGTAGCGGCATCGGATAGTTGAAATGCGGCTGGTAGACCAAAATAAAAACCGCTATTAAGGTGATGATTATTAAGATTTTGTGATTTTTTTTCATAGCTAACTTTCAGCCAATTTTAACTTCAAAGCTATTGGTATTTTAGAGAATTATTGGCTCTTTGTCCATCTTTTAGCCCTTTCTAAAAAGTCCATTTTATATTACAATTATTAAGTAGATAGCTACTCTAATTTTACTTCTAATTTTTTATGGCTTATCGCAGGCGAAGGAGCGGTTTTTTAAACCGACTAAGCAAGAAACCTAGGCGCGGCCGGGATTATTTTGACGTCCATGAACAAATGGGCGGTTTCGGCTTGGACTGGAGTTTATCCAATGAAACCAAAAAAGGCATCATCATTATTTTTTTATTTGTCTTGGCCGTCTTGAGCTTATTAGGACTTTTTGATTTATCAGGCAGTTTCGGACAAATTATAGTTAAATTATTAGCCTGGCTTTTAGGATCCCTTAAATGGCTGTTTCCTGTTATCTTTTTGCTTTTCGGCTATTTTATGCTGCGCGCCGATGCTTACCAGATCAAGATGGTCAATTATCTTGGCACATTTTTACACAAGATTTGTGATCAGTAAAAGGCACGATACTAGTATCTACTTCGGCTGCTTTTCCCGTCACACTACAAGCACTTAAAGTCAAGCTTAAAGTAAGAAGTAAAAAAGATAGCGCTATTTTATTTGCTTTATTTTCCATGACAATGTTTGTATTTTTTACCAGAACCACAAAAACAAAGATCATTGCGACCAATTTTATGACCGCTAGCGTCTTTTGGTTTAGTGTTCAAGACTTGATTAGCTTGCGCCCTTTCTTCTACTTGCGATCAAGCTATTAAATAATATAAAAGCTTCACGTTTATATTCTACTAGCGGATCACGCTGGCCATAGCCTTGTAAGCCGATACCAGTACGTAATTTGTCCATAGCCGTCAAATGTTCTACCCACAAAGTATCGATACTGCGTAAAACTAAACCGCGCTCAATCATTTGCATAGCTGCAATTTGCTCGTCGTTGATATCAATGGAACTATTAATGTTTTCTGTTTGGGCTTGATATTTTATCTTGGCTAAAGCCTGCAAATAAGTGATTAGCTCTGTGCGAGTGACGTGGTCATGAGTTTTTTCTACTTGCTCTAATAATTCTTTAATTTTTGTAATCTCTTCTTCGGAAACAGTAAAAATATTTTTGATAGTTTCGACAATTTCTTGAGGATTAAAATCACCCTGCTCTTCTTTAGCTAAAGTATGAAAAGAAACGACTTCTTCTATTTCTTTATTGATTTGTTCTAAGACAAACTTTTGTGCTAATTCTGCTTTGCTTGATTTGTCATTAATATCCGTAAAAATAGTCAAAAAGTTTTGACGTAGTTTATAAATCACTTGACGATGTTTATTGATCACATCATCATACTCGACTAGATGTTTACGGATATCAAAATTATGACCCTCTACTTTTTTCTGGGCAGCTTCGATGGAATTTGAAATCATTTTATTTTCAATGGCAGTTTCTTCATCTAGGCCCAAAGTAGTCATCAAAGATTTGATCCGGTCAGAGCCAAAAATACGCATTAAATCATCGTCTAAAGAAATATAAAATTGGGAAGAACCTTGATCACCTTGACGGCCAGCGCGACCGCGAAGCTGATTGTCAATACGACGAGACTCATGTCTTTCGGTGCCCAAAACATGTAAGCCACCCAAGTCTTTGACTTCATCGTGTGCGGCCTGTCCATTACGCGCACCGCCTAAAACAATATCCACACCACGACCAGCCATATTAGTCGCCACTGTCACCGCGCCTTTGGCACCGGCTTGAGCTAAAATTTCCGCTTCTTTAGCGTGTTCTTTAGCGTTTAACAAATTAAAAGGAATGCCGGTTTTTGAAAGCATTGTGGCTAGCTCTTCATTTTTTTCAATAGAAACAGTGCCGACTAGAACTGGCTGACCAGCCTGATGACGTGCTTCAATTTCTTTGACAATAGCCTTGAGCTTACCACGATAAGATTTATAAATACGATCTTTTTTGTCATTTCTGACAAAAGGTTTATTGCTTGGTACCACCGTCACATCTAAACTATAAATTTTTGCCATTTCTTCTGCTTCAGTTTCAGCGGTTCCGGTCATACCAGCCAGTTTGTCATACATTCTAAAATAATTCTGGAAAGTTATAGTAGCCAAGGTCATGCTTTCTTTTTGCACGGTCACACCCTCTTTGGCTTCAATAGCTTGGTGCAAACCTTCAGAATATCTACGGCCATCCATCATGCGACCAGTAAATTCATCGATAATTATCACTTCATTGTTCTTGACCACATAGTCGCGATCAATTTGAAACAAAGTTTTCGCACGCAAAGCTTGCTCTAAGTGATGGATAGTACTTAAGCCATGACTTTCGTAAATATTATCAACATTCAATAATTCTTCCATTTTTTTCACACCATTTTCTGTCAAAGTAGCCGTGCGCATTTTTTCATCGATGTTATAATGCTCGTTTTCTTGTAGAACATTGACTAGTTGAGAAAATTGTTGGTATTGGGCGGCTGATTCTTCGGCTGGTGCGGAAATAATAAGCGGAGTTCTCGCTTCATCGATCAAAATACTATCGACTTCATCGACGATAGCATAGTGCAAGCCACGTTGAGCTTGTTCGGTAATACTTTGCGCCATATTATCACGCAAATAGTCAAAACCAAATTCATTGTTAGTACCATAGGTAATATCAGCATTGTAGGCTTCTTTTCTGGTCACTGGCTGTAAAGAATCTGTTGCTTGTTGATCATAAATAAAAGAAGCATCGTGCTGAATCACACCGATACTCAAACCTAAGAAATCATAAATTTGCCCCATCCAAGTAGCATCACGTTTAGCTAAATAGTCATTAGCGGTCACCAGATGAGCACCCTTTCCTTCTAAAGCATTGAGATAAATAGCTAAGGTTGCGGTCAAAGTCTTACCTTCACCGGTTTTCATTTCCGCAATTTGGCCTTGGTGCATGACAATACCGCCTAATAACTGCACATCAAAATGTCTTTGCTTTAGAGTCCTAAAAGCTGCTAATTTAACTAAAGCAAAAGCTGGCACTAATAATTCTTCTAAACTAGTACTAGTCTGGGCTTGAGTTTTTAATTCAAGTGATTTAGTTTTTAATTCTTCATCAGATAAATTTTGCCAAGCTTGTTCTTGCTTATTGATTTCTTCTATCTGTGGCTTTAATTTATCTAAAAAACGTTGATTGGCATCACCGAAAATTTTTTGCATCCAGGACATAAATTCTAATATATTCTATTTACTGCCAAAATTTTAAAGACTTGATAGAGTTAGTTGCTCTTTTCCAGCGACTAATATTTTTATCTTTAAGCTTCAGCAATTGGCGACTTAATTTATCTTGTAAAATATCTATCGCTGCTCTAGGATCAGCGTGCATTTCGCTTAAGACTAATTGCTTTTTATTTGGCAAAGCTATTTTCACTTCTACTTGAAAAACTTCTCCTTTTTTATGATGTTGATCACGAGACAAATTAACCTCAAAAGAGCTAATATCTCCCTGATATCTATCTAGGCTAGAAAATTTATCTTGTAGATAAATCTCAAAACTATCCGTTAAATCAAAGTTTTTGTTGTAGATTTTAATGTTCATAGCTTTTTATTTTAATTAATTACACCATAAATATACCAAAAAGTCGAAAAAAAATCAATCCCGCCCCTAGCTAGGGGCGGGACAAATATTAGGCTAATATTAGCTTAAAATTGCTTTAATTCTGCGAATGCCAGCCGAACTAGACTCTTCTTTTAAGATCTTAAAATGACCTAATTCACTAGTATTTTCGACATGTGGGCCACCACAAATCTCTCGGCTAAAGAAATTGGCATCATTTCCGACCGTATAAACCTTTACTTTTTCTCCATATTTA
This sequence comes from Parcubacteria group bacterium GW2011_GWA2_36_10, assembly GCA_000991205.1. GTDB lineage: Bacteria > Patescibacteriota > Patescibacteriia > UBA1558 > GWA2-36-10 > GWA2-36-10. The sequence goes on from LBRC01000045.1 coordinate 4,245, forward strand.
TGGCCAAATAAACCAATAGCGCCTTTATTTTTAGCCTCTTCTACGGTCATTTCTTGCCAGGTCATGGCTAATTTGGCTTGAATTTGTTGATTTACTAGGTCCTCTACCTGTTTTATTTGCTCACTCGTCATCTTATCTGGATGTACAAAGTCAAAACGCATACGCTCAGCATTGATATTGCTACCGCGTTGCTCAACATGGTCACCTAAAATAGTACGTAAAGCTTGATGCAAGAGATGGGTAGCGGTGTGATATTTACGACATTCTTCTTCTGATAGCTGCAGATCTTTTTCTTGAGCTAATTCTAAAGTTAATTCAATCGGAAAACCATAAGTGGCAAATAACTCAAAAGCTGTTTGTGCATTAAGATTGTTAGCTGCAAATAATTTTTCAAATTGTTTTAAACCATTTTCTAAAGTTTGACTAAACTTTTCTTCTTCTTTTTTTAATTCTGTAAAAATAAAGTTTTTATTTTTTTCTAATTCTGGATAAGTAACTTGAAAATTATCTATCACTACTTGCGCTAAGATAGTAGTAAAACCAGCTTGAATATTTAAATTTTTAGCAAAACGAATCGCTCGTCTAATCACGCGTCGCAAAACATAGCCTTGGCCAGTATTGGCTGGTGCCACACCTTTGGGGTCACCGAGTAAAAAAGTAGCACTACGCAAATGATCAGCAATAACTCTAAATGATTTCAAGTCACTGGCATATTTTTGAGCACTCAAGTCCTCTATTTTTTGGATCAATGGGTAAAATAAATCAGTCAGATAATTATCTGCTAAACTATTTAAAACCGCTAAAGTTCTTTCTAAACCCATACCAGTGTCAATATTTTTTTGTGCTAAAGCTAAAAATTGACCAGCAAGAGTTTTGTTATACTCCATGAAAACATTGTTCCAGATTTCTACCCAATTTTTATCTGTTGGATCAAAATTTTCTGGCACAGCCTTTTTATCACCTACCCAATAAAAAATTTCTGTATCTGGACCACAAGGTCCACTGGAGCCGGCTGGCCCCCACCAATTATCATTAATGCCTAATTTAGCTATCCTTTGAGCGTCTAGGCCAAGACTTAGCCATTTCTCATAAGCAACTTTGTCTTCGGTTACATTGGCATCACCTTGAAAAATAGAAACTGCCAAATATTTAGTTTCAATAGCTAAAATTTTGGTCAAAAATTCCCAAGCAAAATCAATCGCTTCAGTTTTATCATAATCTCCTAAGGACCAATTGCCTAACATCTCAAAAAAAGTATGATGCGTAGTATCGCCAACTTCTTCGATATCGCCTGTACGCCAACATTTTTGTACATTAGCAAGTCTTGTGCCACCTGGATGCTTTTCCCCCATGAGATATGGCACCAGTGGATGCATACCAGCGGTCGTAAATAAAACTGTCGGATCATTTTCTGGTATTAAAGAAGCCGAAGAAATAATAGCGTGATTATTTTTTTGAAAATATGCTAAAAATTTTTCTCTTAACTCTTGTCCTGTTATTTTCATAAAATATTATTAGTAAACTATAGACTTTTATCTCCGCGCACGCGGAGATAGATCTAGTAGCTTTGTTAGATTATTTATTAAATTTATCGAAAAACCAATCACTATATTTATACACTAAAATTGAGGCCAATGGCAAACTCATAAAACCAGACAAAACATCATATAGAGTATCGTTGGGTTCACCGATAGTAAAAAACATGTTTTTATGTAAATAGATAGTGATAAAATATTCCAATAATTCCCAAAATAAAAGCAAAGAAGTAATAGCTACCAAAGAAGCCAAGACGATGTCTGATTTAGTTGTTTTAATTTTAAAATGAGTAGTAGTAGCTTTAAAAAATATGGCGAATAAAATAAATAAAAATAAAGGGGTAAAAAAATGAACATAGGTATCATAGTCATAAAGCGTGTCAAAGAGCCATAGATAACCAAGCACCGATAAAGAAACAACCGTCGAAAAACTAATTTCTATCCAGTCTAAAAATTCATTAGAAATATTTTCATGTAAATTTAGACGACGATAAATAATGCGCGGTAAAAATAAGACCGCCGCAAAAGATAGATAGCCTAAAATTACAAAAATACTGTGCCCAGTAAATAAAAAGGCAATCGCCACTATACCCACGACAACACTTAAGCTATTTATTACTTTTCTAATGGTAATTTTCATAAAATTATTGCTGAAGCAATTAACTCTTTATTTTTATAGACCGCTAGAGTCTGGCCACTAGCTGCTGCAAACTGCTTTACTTGAAAAATTGCTTTATATTCTTGATTATTAATTTTTACGATATTCACCTTTTGATCTTCTTGACGATAACGGATTTTAGCCTTAGCTTTGAGAGGAAATCTATACTCTTGATTAAGCCAATGCCAATCTGTCAGCTCAATCTCTTGGCTGTAAAGCTCTAAAGACTCTTTTGGTCCAACTGTCAAAATATTTTTTTCTAGATCTTTTTTGATGACATAAAGTGCTGGACCACCACCGACCTCAATACCCTTTCTTTGACCAATGGTATAAAACCAGACACCTTCATGTTCGCCGATTTTTTGACCAGCTAGATCATGGATCTCACCTATTTTTGGGCTAATCTTTTGGCTTAAAAAATCTTTTAAATTCACTTTACCGACAAAACAAATACCCTGTGAATCTTTTCTGTCTGCGTTTGGTAAGCCAACCTTTTTAGCTATTTCCCGGACTTTTGGTTTTAATAAATGTTCGATGGGAAATAAACTTCTAGCTAGTTGTTCTTGATTTAAGCCGGCTAAAAAATAAGATTGGTCTTTATTTGGGTCTTTGCCTTTTAATAAATGATAGCCAGTTTTATCTTGTTTGATTTGTGCGTAATGTCCAGTGGCGATTTTATCAAAACCATTTAAAAGCGCTTTGGCTAAAAAAAGTTTAAATTTTATTTCTGAATTACATAAGATATCTGGATTTGGTGTTTGTCCTTTTTGATAAGTCTCAAATAAATAATTCACTACTGTTTCGCGATATTGTTCCTCAAAATCCCAAGTCTCAATCGGAATGTTTAAGTGCTTAGCCACCGCATAAGCTTCGTCTCTATCTGCTTTCCAGGGACACTCATGGTCAGTGTTATCTCGGCTAGAAAAGTTTTTCATAAATACTGCCGATACTTCATGACCAGCTTTTTTTAACAACAAAGCCGTGACAGCCGAATCAACTCCACCAGACAAACCAACTAGTATTTTTAACTTCTTTTTTTTAGGCCAAAACATCAGTAAATCTTTAAATAATGCTTATATTATGCTATGTATTTTGGCTTTTGTCAAAGCAACTCTAAATAGGAAAGCCGACCCCTGGTGGGGTCGGCTGTACAGCTAAAGAGCTTCGCGCTCTTGCCATTTTTGCTGACGAACATTCCAAATTTTTACAAAGACATAAGTATCATCTACTGGCACACCAGAGAAATACTTACGATGTAGAGCGGTTTGTTGAAGAAGGAAATCCATTCTGCCAGAAGCAAATTCCCAATTTTTCCCCTTACAATTACGCCAATATAAGCCAGGCTTTGCATAGGCATCTAGCTTCTTGATGCTCAATACAACTACCGTGGTTTGATCTGGTGACACAAACACTTCAATTCTTGTTGTTTCAACACTGTGTATTGAAAATATCGCCCCTTGAAGTGCTGTAAAAGATTCTATTATACGCAAAATTCTATCTAATCTCCAAACTTCACTGGCAGCAATTTGAAAGTCATGAATAGTGCTGGCTGCCCCAGCTTTTGGAGTTGCCCTCGGCATTTCACTGGCTGCCTCAAACAATTCTTGGATGATATTTGCTGGTAATGTCACATTATCTAGGCGTTTCATGGCGTTTCCCCCTGTCTTGGCTTGGAATTCGTTGTTTAAGTGCGTTACATTACTATACTAGCAGTATTTTAGCTTTTGTCAAAGCCATTTTAAACAGAAAAAAACCGGCTCAACTGAGTGAACCGGAGGGCGTAAGTCTCTTGATCTTGCGATCATTGTAGGCGTCCCATAAACGCCTCGTTGTTCAGTGGCCTAGAGCCACCTACACTTACGTTAGGTCAAGCATACAACTTTATAAATTTCTGTCAAGCTAAATACCCCCGGCATCCGCCTGGGGTATTTTAAAACTACTTTATCTACCTATTTTAAATATCTCCCCTTTTTCTAAAGCTTTATTAGCTAGTTTTATTCTATCTTTACTACGAGCATAAAGCGTAAATAAACGCTCGCCTTTTTTT
>LBRC01000046.1 GCA_000991205.1 Parcubacteria group bacterium GW2011_GWA2_36_10
TATTTTTTTGTTTGACTTTGTTTTTGGCTATTTTGGGCTTGATGTCTTTAGCTTTATTTTGGGGCCGACAGTTTATCTTTAAACAAAGAGAGCATTTAGATAAACTAGCTAGCCAGTCTTTTCGGCAAGCGATTATTATGGCTACTGGTTTTATCATCGCTTTATTATTACAAAAAAATGCTATTTTGCACTGGTGGGTTTTGATGCTTTTGATCTTGACTGCCACTTTTTGTGAATTTCTTTTTTTATTGTTTAGCCAAGATGAAAGTTTAAATAAACACAAGTATTAAATTTATGGAAAATAAACTCAAATCTTTACGCAACTTGATTGAGCGTGAATTACAAGAGATCAAAGATAGTGGAAAATTAGAAGAATTAAAAAATAAATATTTAGGTCGCAAAGGTGAGCTAAATCATATTCTAAAAGGTTTAAAGGATTTGGCGGCTGAAGAAAAACCACGTTTAGGCAAGTTAGCCAATGAAGTAAAAGAGGAACTGGCTGTTTTGTTTGATAAATCAGAAAAAGTTTGGACTAGTAAAGGCCAAGCAGAAGACTTAGACCCGAGTTTGCCAGGTATCAAAAATGAAGTAGGTACTTTGCATCCATCGACTTTAGTGCAATACGAGATTGAATCAGCTTTTGCTCAAATGGGTTTTGCTGTTTATGATGGTCCGCAACTAGAATCTGATTATTATAATTTTACGGCTTTAAATATTCCTGATGATCATCCAGCTCGCGATACCCAAGACACTTTTTGGCTAGAGGGAAATAATCTTTTGCGTACCCATACTTCAAATTTACAAGTTAGAATGCTCCAAAAATACGGTGCGCCATTTCGTGGTATTTTTCCGGGTAGAGTATTTCGTTATGAATCCACTGACGCTTCACATGATCATACTTTTTTTCAGCTTGAAGGTTTGATGGTGGACAAAGACATTAATATCGGTAATTTGATTGCTACTATGAAAGCCTTATTATCAGCGGTCTTTAAGCGGGAAGTGGATGTCCGCTTACGTCCAGGATTTTTTCCTTTTGTGGAGCCAGCTTTTGAAATGGATATCAAGTGTTTGGTTTGTGAAGGTAAGGGCTGTTCGGTTTGTAAACAATCTGGCTGGGTAGAGCTGATGCCTTGTGGTATGGTCCATCCTAAAGTGCTAGAAGCAGGAAATATCGATACCAAAATATATTCTGGTTTTGCTTTTGGTTTAGGTTTGACACGCATGGCGATGATGAAGTATCGCATTGATGATATTAGGTTATTAGAGTCAGGGGACTTAAGATTTCTTAAACAGTTCTAAAAGTTTGCAAGTCAAGATTTAGCTAATGCTTTGACGATGTCTACTGTCGAAGTCGAAGAAATTATTGACCAAAGTAAAAATTTGGAAAACGTTGTCGTCGGCAAAATCAAAGAACTAAGCGCTCATCCTCAAGCTGATCGTTTGCAAGTCTGCCAAGTAGATTTAGGCGAAAGTACTGAACAAATTGTTTGTGGTGGCTCAAATTTAAGCAAAGGTATGCTAGTGGCAGTCGCAAAAGTTGGCTCTCGGGTTAAATGGCATGGCCAGGGAGATTTGGTGACTTTAGCCAGTGTTAAAATTCGTGGCATTGAGAGCAAGGGCATGATCGCTGCTTCTTCAGAAATTGCTTTAGCAGATTTGTTTCCTACTAATGACGAAAAAGAAATTTTAGATTTGACCCATTTTCATTTTAAAGTAGGGCAAAATTTAAGTAACGCTTTAGATTTAAATGATATAATTTTAGATATAGATAACAAGTCAATTAATCATCGACCAGATTTATGGGGACAATATGGTTTAGCCAGAGAGCTAGCGGCTATTTATCGTGTAAAGTTAAATAATTATTTAGTAAAAGATTTACCAGAATATAAGTCAGAGCTCAAATTAAAAGTTGATGTTGAAGATAAAACCAAATGTTTTCGCTATTTAAGTGTAGCGCTTAAAAATATTACAGTTGCCCCTTCTCCTTGGTGGCTAAAAAATAAACTAAAAGCCGTTGGCATTAGATCAATTAATAATATTGTCGATATTACTAATTATGTGATGTATGAATTGGGTCAACCCATGCATGCTTTTGATGCGCAAGCAGTCGCTGGACATCATATTTTTGTGAAAAATGCTAAAAAGGGAGATAAATTTGTCACTTTGGATGGCGTCAAACGTCGCCTAACAGAGGATTGTTTGATGATTGCAGATTCAGAGAAATATTTAGCAGTCGCGGGTGTGATGGGTGGACAAAATAGTGAGATTAATTCTGCTACCAAAGATATTATTTTAGAAGTAGCTTGTTTTAAAGCAAGTAGCATCCGCAAAGCCTCGCAGGTGATTGCTTTGCGCTCAGAAAGCTCTAGTCGTTTTGAAAAGTCTTTAGATCCAAAGTTGACAGAGCTAGCTTTACAAAAAGCTGTAGAATTAATTTTAAACTTAAATGAAGAAGCATATTTAGCAAGTTCAGTGGTAGATATCGATAACAATCCTTTTGCTAAATTGACTTTAGAGGTGCCAGAAGATTTGATCAATGCTCGCTTTGGTCAAATCATTCCTACCAAGGATATCAAAGATATTTTGACTCGTTTACAATTTGGTGTGGATTATAAAAAGAAAATTTTTACTATCCAAGTGCCATCTTTTCGCGCTACCAAAGATATCTCTATTCCTGAAGACATTGTCGAAGAAGTAGCTAGAATTTATGGCTATGACAATCTCACTCCTAGCTTACCTCAAGTGACCTTGAGACAGCCGATTTTGGACGTAGAACATGATACAGCCAAGAGCGTGAGATTCTATTTAGCTTTGTCACAGGGCTATAACGAAGTATATACTTATCCATTTACGGATATGTTTTGGGTAGAAAAACTAGGCTTAAAAGCTAGCCAACATTTGAAAATGACTAATACTTTGACCCAAGATTTAGCTTATTTAAATTTATCTTTACTACCAAACTTGCTAGCTAAAGCAGAGGAGAATCTAAGATTTTTTAAGAACTTTAAAATTTTTGAATTAGAAAGAGAGAGAGCTTTTTTACAGATGAAAGGTACTTTGCAAAATTTACAGCATCTTTGGCAAATTGATTGGACTTGGGAAAAAATTGAGCTGGGCAATAGCCAAGTAGCTTTTCAATTAAAAAATCAAGGTTTGATTTTAGGTACTTGTGGCATATTTAATGATGAGATGCTTGCTGACAATAAATTTAAAGTAAAAATTGCTTGGTGGGATTTTGATTTTTCTACCGTCTTAAAATATATTAGTCAAAATAAATTTTATCAAAGCTTAGCAAAGTTTCCTAGCATCAACCGCGATCTAGCTATCTTGATCGATAAAAATGTTTTGTGGGAAGATTTAGAAAAAGAGCTTAAAAAAGTTTCACCCTTGCTTGTCAAAGTTGAGCCATTTGATGTTTTTACAGGCAGCGGTATTCCCGAAGGCAAAAAATCTCTAGCTTTTCATCTAGAGTTTAAGAGCGCCGACAAAACTCTAGAATCAGAAGATGCCGATAATTTATTGGCAGAGATAAAACAATTATTAAATTCCAAATTTTCAGCCATTTTAAGGCAATAATTAGGCCAAGATTAGCCAAAAAACACCCCGCAAAACGGGGTTGTTTTTTAGTCTTTTTTATGCTAAAATAAATAAAGTAATTGACCGATTTTTTATAAAAAATATATTTTATGGCAAAAGAAAACTTATCGCGATCCGCCTCTGGTGGGAAAAAAGCTGCAAAATCAAGTGCTTATGGCGCTGATCAGATCACTGTTTTGGAGGGTTTGGATCCAGTACGTAAGCGTCCTGGTATGTATATCGGTAATACGGCTTCCACTGGTTTGCATCATTTGATTTGGGAAGTAGTAGACAATGGTATCGATGAAGCCATGGCGGGTCATGCAGACACTATCGAGGTGAGATTATTGCCAGAAGGCAAAGTCTCTGTTTCTGATAATGGTCGTGGTATTCCTGTCGATACTCACAAAGTCACTAAAAAGTCAGCCTTAGAAACAGTCATGACCACCTTACATGCCGGTGGTAAGTTTGGTGATGGTGGCTATAAAGTTTCCGGTGGTTTGCACGGTGTCGGTGTGTCAGTTGTCAATGCTTTGTCTATTTGGATGCGTACCGAAGTCAAGCGTGAAGGAAAGTTATGGATGCAAGAATATAAATGCGGTAAAGCTGTTTCTTCTGTCAAAGCGATTGGCAAAGCCACTGGTACTGGTACGACTCAATTTTTCCTGCCAGATAAAAGTATTTTTTCTGTCACCGAATTTGATTGGGAAACAGTCGTTGAGCATTTACGTCAGCAAGCTTATTTGACTAAAGGTATCCACATCAATATTTTTGATGATCGTGATGATAAAGGTAATTCTTACAAATATTATTTTGAAGGTGGCATTGCTTCTTATATCAAACATTTAAATAAAAATAACGAAGCTAAACAAGAAAAAGTTTTTTACGTCAATAAAGAAAAAGAAGGAATTAGCGTGGAAGTAGCTTTTCAGTACACCACTGATTTTCGCGAAATCATGTATGCTTTTGCCAATAATATTTATAACCCTGAAGGCGGTAGCCATTTAGTCGGTTTCAAAGCGGCTTTGACTAGGGTCTTAAATAAATATGCTCGTAAGAATAACTTCTTAAAAGAAAAAGATCAGAATTTGACTTCCGATGATGTCCGCGAAGGTTTGACAGCTATTGTTAGTGTTAAATTAGCTGATCCTCAATTTGAGGGGCAAACTAAAGCCAAGCTTGGTAATGTTGAAGTCAGGCCAGTAGTGGAAAATATTTTTGGTGATACACTAGAGATTTTCTTAGAAGAAAATCCTCGGGACGCTAAAGAAATTTTAAGCAAGTGCTTGTTAGCTGCTCAAGCCAGAATGGCCGCTCGTTCGGCGCGGGAGACAGTTTTGAGAAAAGGCGCTTTAGAAGGCTTGACTTTACCCGGTAAGTTATCTGATTGTTCTAGTCGTGACCCTAAAGAGTCAGAAATATATATTGTCGAGGGAGATTCAGCCGGTGGTTCGGCTAAACAAGGTAGAGACCGCAGATTCCAAGCTATTTTGCCTTTGCGTGGTAAGATTTTAAATGTTGAGCGTGCACGTTTAGACAAAATGTTAGCTAACAATGAAATCAAATCTTTGATTATTGCTTTGGGTACAAATATTGGCGAACAGTTTAATATCGAAAATTTACGCTATGATCGTATCATTATCATGACCGATGCTGACGTAGATGGTGCTCATATTCGTACTTTGTTATTGACTTTATTTTATCGCCATTTCCCAGAGTTAGTAAAAACTGGACATATCTATGTAGCCCAGCCACCATTGTTTAGAGTCCAGCGCGGTAAAGAAGTAGAGTATGTTTATAACGAGGCTGAACTAGAAAAAATCAAAAAGAAATATGGTATTGAAGATGTAGATTTGTTAGTCAATCCGGAAGCGGGCGTTGAAGATGAGGGTGAAGAACGAGCTGAAACTGATGAAGAAGAAGTAAAGGTAGTTAAGACCGCGAAAATAAATATGCAGCGCTACAAAGGTTTGGGTGAAATGAATCCTACACAGCTATGGGATACCACGATGAATCCAGAAACTCGTTTGATGAAAATCATTACCATCGAAGAGGCTTCTAAAGCTGATGAGGTCTTTGAAATCTTGATGGGAGCCGAAGTCGCTCCGCGTAAGAAATTCATCCAAACTCACGCCAAATCCGTCCAAAACTTAGATATTTAGTGACAAAGCCCCGGCATACGCCGGGGCTGTATTTTGGGTTTTTAGGGCTTTAAGTTGTGCCTATTTACCCACAGTCTAAGCCCGCGCAGCGGGCTTGACTTGAAGATTTTTTTATGCTATAGTTTTTTTGTTATAACAGCTTCTGCCCCAGCTGTTTTAAAATACTTTATTTATTAGACTTTTTATGAACAAGTTAATCAATTACTTAAAAGAGTCCAAAGAAGAGCTTAAAAAAGTTTCTTGGCCTACTAGACAAACTACTATCAACCACACTTTAGTGGTGATTGGTGTGTCGGTGGCGGTGGCGATTTTTTTAGGCGGTATCGACTTTCTTTTAAGTTTAGCTTTACAAAGCTTTATTAAATAAAATTTTATGCCAAAACAAACTTCACAACAAGGTAGAAGATGGTATGTTTTACATACTTATTCTGGTTATGAAGAAAATGTTTCCCGCAACTTGAAACAGAGAATCGAGTCTATGGATATGGAAGATAAGATTTTTGATATTTTGATTCCGACTGAAACTAAGATCAGGTTTCGTCGGTTCTGGTACTACTCCTACTCCAGTTTCTGAAGATGAAATCCAATCTTTATTATCTCGTATGGGCACTGAAGAGCCAGAATATAAAGTTGATATGGAAGTAGGTGAATCAGTCAAAATCACTGATGGACCATTCAAAGATTATGAAGGTAAGATTTCTGAAGTTGATGAAGCTCGTGGCAAAGCTAAAGTCTTGGTCTCTATGTTTGGTCGTGAAACCCCAATCGAGCTAGACTTTTTACAAATTAAAAAGATTTAATACAGTAATTATAAAGATAAACTTTATGGCAAAAGCAATTAAACAGGTTGTAAAATTACAAATTCAAGGTGGCAAAGCCACTCCAGCGCCTCCAGTCGGTACTGCTTTAGGACCACATGGTGTAAATATCCAAGAGTTTTGTGTGAAGTTCAATGACGCTTCAAAAGAAAGAATGGGTGAAGTCGTACCGATTGAACTCACTATTTACGAAGATCGTAGTTTTGATTTTATCTTAAAGACAGCTCCAGCTGCGGAAATGATTAAAGCCGCTTTATCTTTGAGCAAAGGTTCTGGTAAACCATTACAAGAAAAAGTTGGCAAATTAAGCCAAAGTCAATTAGCAGACATTGCTACTAAAAAAATGCCAGACTTAAATACTAAAGATTTAGAAGCAGCTAAAAAGATTATCGCTGGTACTGCCCGTCAAATGGGTGTCAAAATAGAGGAATAATTAAAATTTTTGAGGGAGTAATTGTTAGTCACAATAACGCTAGTACCTCGCTTATTTTTTAAAAGATATGAAAACAAGTAAGAGATTAAAAGCTAGCCAAGCTAAAGTAGAGAAAAATAAAGTTTATACTATTAGCGAAGCTATCAAACTAGTCAAAGAAACATCAGGTGTAAAATTTGATGCTTCTGTGGAAGTCCATGCTAAGCTCGGTATTGATCCAAAAAAAGGTGATCAGATCGTCAGAGATTCAGTTTCTTTACCACACGGCACTGGTAAAACTGTTAGAGTTGCTGCCTTTGTACCCGCTGATTTAGCGAAATCTGCCAAGGCTGCTGGTGCTGATATTGTCGGTGATGAAGATTTGATTGAAGAAATCAAAAAGACCAGCAAATGTGATTTTGATATTGCGGTCACTACCCCAAGCTTTATGAAGCAGCTATCTGCTATTGCCAGAGTCCTAGGACAAAAGGGTTTGATGCCAAATCCTAAAACCGGTACTATTGGTGAAGATGTGGCTAAGATGGTTGGTGAACTTAAAAAAGGTAAGGTGTCTTACAAGAATGATAATACTGCTAATATTCATGTGGTGATTGGTAAAGTTTCTTTTGCAGAAGCAGCTTTGGAAGAAAATTTCAAAATATTACTTGATTCTTTAAAGAAAGCTAAACCAAGCTCTATCAAAGGAACTTACTTAAAATCTTTGACCATTGCTTCCTCTATGGGGCCTGGCATCAAAGTTTCTGCTAACTAAAATATTATTTAAAACAGCCCCTTGTCATCCTCGCGAAAGCGGGGACGGGGCTGTTTTTTGGTTATTTGACAGGTTTTTTATTTTTGTATATATTTAAAGTATCTAAATATATGCAGAACATAAGTTTCCAATTCATGCATTGCACCAAACCAAACCACAATATTTGGTATCGTTTTGTGATGCGTGATAGCTAATTTATGTTTAAAGTATATATTTTTAGATAAAATATAATTCAAATAAGGAATAATCATAGTTAGCTACGCGCAAGTAAGCTAGCTTTTTTTGTTTATATTATAAAAGACGCAAGTCAGGACAACGTTGATTGCAGCCACCATTGTTCTGATCTATCCCCGGTTAAAGAGAATATTTTTGCTTGCGTCTTTTTTATCTTAACAAATAGATTTGTAAAGATCAAACGTTCTTTGTCAAACAGGAGGAAGGAAAGATGGAAGACTTTCGACATCCCGATCAAAAGCTTTTGCCTAAAGAGTTGCAGGCTTGGTGGCATAATTTTTTGGCCACTAGTCCGAGCAATTGGTCTTTGCGGCAAGAGATTGTGACCGCTAAGCCTTGGAAGTATGAGGCAGCCGAGGAACTTTTGCGGCGTGCTAATGCCAGCGATGATTGCTTACGGGCGATCATCGAGCATGTGCCGGAATGCGAGGTTCGGGCAGCTAGTCTGCTTGCTTGGCGAGTGCGTGTGGCAACGAGTCATGTTTGCCGACCTGTGCGTGCAAACAAGCCTGACATCGTGTTGTTGAAGTGGCTGGCCAGAGGAGAATGGTGATGACTAAGCAAATGCCTAGAGACAAAGAGGCCTATGAGCGGCTAGATGAGATTGACGGCCATACTGGTTCGGACATAGATAGTTTGTCAGACAATGGGTCAGCAGCTATTTATGGGCAGTCAGACTCATCGTACAGCGAAGGCTCTAGTCCTCCCAGTGAGAGCTATGATACTCCCATCTTTCTTGGCTAACAATCCGGTGCTAGGCTTCAAAAACCTGGCACCGGCACTTTTCCCATTATTAGATTGATATATCTATTAAATTATGCTAATTTAAGATAAATTAAAGGAAATTATATGGAACTACAATTTTTTCAAAAAGACATAGATGAGCAGGGCTTTGAGCTCTTGTTTTTACCTGTTTTAGCAGATCCACTAGCTATTAAGGCTTGTATTCATACTTTAGCTTATGAGGATGAAGTAGATATTTTAACTCGTTTACAAAAAGAAAAGTTTAGTGGCAAAACTGGACAAGTATTTGTTATCCACAGCCAAGATTTGGTAGTGGTCTTAGCTGGTGCTGGAGCTAAAGAAAAGTTTAGTGTAGAAAATTGGCGTGAGTTAACCGCTACTTTAGTCAAGTTTTTAAAAACTTACCAAGTAGCCAAAGTAGCCCTACAGCTTAAGACTTGGTTAAAAGGAAATAATAATGTGGCTTTATTAGCCAAGGTCATTGCTGAAACTTGGGTTTTAGCAGCGTATATTTTTGATAAATACAAAAAAATAGATATAGATCAAATTTCTTTAGTAGTAAGTAATTTAGGTGTTGAAGTAGATAATAGTAAGAAAAGAGATTTTAAAAATGCTTGGGAGCAAGGCTTGTTATTTGCTAACAGTACGATTTTGGCAAGAGATTTAGTCAATGAACCAGCCAGTGTTATGACGCCAAGTTTTTTAGCTGAAACTGCTTTAAAGATTGCTAAAGCTAATCCGCAAATTAAAGCTAAGATTTTAGATAAAGAGCAAGTGGAAAAATTAGGTATGCATGCCTACTTGGGCATTGATCAAGGTTCAGAAGAGCCATTAAAATTTATTCATTTGATTTATCAGCCAAAAGCTAAAGCCAAAGAAAAAATTGCTTTAGTTGGTAAAGGCATTACTTTTGATAGTGGCGGTTTAAATATAAAAGTCGGCGATGGTATGACA
>LBRC01000047.1 GCA_000991205.1 Parcubacteria group bacterium GW2011_GWA2_36_10
CCATTTACTTTAAGCTGATTAGCACCACCGCCAGCGTTGAATGCTCCTAAAACAATAAAGGTGCCAGAAAGTTCAGTCACATCAGGACTAATATCCAAACCACCTTTAATTACCCACACTACAGACGGAATATTTTTTAAAGTACTAACTTTATCATCACCAGTATAAGTAATATTTTTATTTATTATAGCTGAACCATTAACCACTATCACACCCGAACCATTTTTACTAGCATTCGCGCCAAATTCCAAATCACCAGAATCCATTAACATCCCAGGGTTATCATAATAATAAACTTTATTATCTAAAATAACTTGAGCTGGTGAGCTATTAAAATCATAAATGGCATGCCACTCACTTGACATTGGTGAATCGCTAAATTTATCAATCACTGAACCATATTTATTTTTACCAGTTTCACCTACTTCCGTAATCAAGCCATCGTAATCAATGCTACCCAAAATATTAGTATATTTGCCAGTCGCACCTAAAGCTGGGAAACCAACCAAAGGACGATTAAGTAAATTTAAAGTACTAGAAGCGTACAAATTATAAATCGTATTGCTATTAGTTTCAATCACAAAAGCATTATAAGTATTACTATTAACTGGCGGATAATAATTTCTGATTTCTTTACGAGCGTAAATATCACCACTATTTACTTGAAAATACGGATTATTACCAGCTGTAATACGTGGCCCAAACTGTATCCAACCTACACCATTACCACTATCAGAATCTTGATTCCAGGCCCAGCCACAAGCACTGCCATAGCCATTTTTGAGAGTATAGTCAGCTAGTAAACCTGGTGTATCATAATAATTTGCACAAGTAGTACAACTATTTTTATTACGCTCATAAGCATTTTCTGTGCAGATAGTTTCAATGCCTGATGTAAAAGTACAATCACTACAATCATAGCCAGCTACCACACTCTGCATAACTGGCGGTTCAGTAGTATCATAATTATATTGCAAACAATTATCACAATTTCTATTTGTGACACAAGTGGCAGGTGCTGTGCATTCACTGTCTTGTGTACAAATTGAACCATCATCACTACAAGTTTTTGTTTCTGTACAATTAAAACAACCCTCCAAAGCTGGCGTAGTAGTAGCAACTATTGGAAAACCTAATTCATTACTCCAACCAAGCACACCTTCTAACGGCAAAATACTAGCGTGTCCATTACTATCCTGCGTAGCCCAAGTAGCCCCATGAAACAACGAATTCGGCACCAAAGAAGCACCTGGATTTAAACCACTTGGTAAATCACTTGGCCAATAATAATTATTTAAATAGACCCCATAATCAGGAGCTTGCGTATTACCAGCTAGCAAAGGGTCATCAAAACAAATCCACCAACCAACATTACCCGCCCAAGCACAGCCACCAACCGCTCGTATATCCTGACTAGCACTAGTGTCAATATGCAAACCATAAGGTATTGAACAAGTATCATCACCCGGATCATTTAAATCCCCATCACCATTAAAATCATTCAAGCAATTTAAAGATAACCAACCAATATTTGGTGACCAAGCCCAACCATTAATTTTGCGCCAATCAGCTTGTGTCAATCCTCCGCCACCAGTATTAGCCTGCAAAATATTGACAAACACAAAAAAAGAAACTATTAAGCTAAAAAAAGCGATAGTCGCTAAAGACCAATCAAGGTGATAAACAAATATTTTTTTCATTCAAAAAATTTATGGAGCATTGTAAAGGTTATTGGAACAATAGCCATCATTATTTTTAGAATTATTCAAAGAATCCCAAGAGCCACTAGTACCATTACAAACACAAAGTGTCTTATTGGTATTAAAATAATAAATAACTCCGATGTTATTATTATCACAAGTCGGACCAGTATTAGCACCATCATTAAAATCCAAAATTTTTGGAGAGCCCAAAATTATACTACCATCAGCGGCTACTCTTAACCTTTCAGCATTATTAGTACGCATAGTAATATATCTACTATTATGATCACCGGCTATTGAGGCATTAGCAGTTGAGCCAAGTGTCCAAGCATTGACATTACTATAAGCAGCTACATAATTATTGCCTGCATCCACTTTTATAATTGGCACAATATTACCGACTGAATTTTTGCTAGAAAAAGCACTTTGCCAAGCCACTGTGGCATTACCATCTTTATCCACGACAAATTTATCAACTCCGCCTGTTTGTAATTTAAGTAAACTTGAATTAGCTACGGCCGAAGCAACATTTCCATAAATTAAATTCTCATTAGACACTGTCAAAGTGTCATTGAGCTGAATAGAACCTTCTTTGACATAAACATCTCCCGCAAAAAAGCCAGCAAAATTATTTATAGTGCCTGATTTACAATAAGCCTGAAAATCTCCAGTCGTACTATCAACCGCATAAGCTTTTTCACCAGACAAAGCACAGATACCCAAACCAGCGCTGGTAATGCCTCCATCATAAGTCCAGCCACCAGCTGCTACTATGCCCAGTGCAGCTGGAGTATTTACATCAGCGTAAATTTTGTCTAAACCAAATAATTTACTAATAAAACCCTCTGGCGGCGGATTGTCTACCCCACCACCGCCTGGCGGCGGATTCCAGCCAGAGGCAGTCGCGCCCTTAAAAATACCACCATAACCAGAAGATTCACCAAAAACACCAACCAAATGACCATTGCCATAGACGCCAACTGTGCCAATGCCCTCTACACCAGCATTATTATCATAATTAACACCATCAGCATTACCAACAATCGCACTTACCTGGCCAAATTTAGGTGCTTGGGCATCTACTCGCAAAAGCCCTTGAATATTTGAACCATTTTCTATTGTCACCAAACCTTCCATTCGCGTTGTACCAGTGGTAATCATATTACCACTAACTGTTGCATTTTGAGCAACATTGAAATTAGCAGAAACATCTGAATTGCCGATAACCTGTAAATCACCAGCCACACCGACCGGACCAGAAAAATACCCCGCCCAACCCTTATTAGCCAAACCATAGACAGCTACGCCACCAGTATTATTCGCTACCCCAGCTACTGCATAGCTAGGACTATCACCTGACACATCTTGAGTGTATCCATAAAGACCAACGGCATAAGTATCTACACCCACACTTTCACCAGCTTGACCTTCGACTGCGGCACAAGTTTCACCTGATCCTGCCTTACAGCCCATCAAATTAGTAATGGCATATCTATCACCACCAGACAAATCTTCTGTTAAAGGATTGCTCAAACCACCAAAACTTGGCACTTGATTATTAATTTACATTAACATTAGTAAAAGCACCAGTAGCACCATTGGTCAAACTTTTTCCATTTAAATTTAAATCTACTTGCAGTGGGTTAGTAATTGGTGGATTGGTATCAGTACCACTTGGATTACCGACTGGATTGGTCCAAGCAGCTTTGACTTGCACTTGTACTAAAACCAAGCTCAAAGCTAAGGCTAGACCACCAATCAAATAGAGTTGTTTTTTATTAAACATATAGTTTGTCTTAACTCCGCCCCGCTACGCGGGGCGGAATATTTAAATACTTAAAAATTAAAGTTTAACTTGGCATATAAACGCCATTGGTACACATACCATTATCTTGTCCTGGTACTAAATCCACCCAGCCATCTGCACCCTGACATAAACATAAGGCATTATAATTTGTAAAATAATACACTATACCCTCATCGCCAGCTTTACAAGCTGGGCCAGAATCTCCGCCACGAAAGTCTATATATGAAGCACCATCATTAAAAAACAAAGAGCCAGTATTAATATTTACATCACCATTGGTGGTCAAACTACTAGCTGACCAGACAGCGCCGTCTTTATCTACTTTAAATTTATCAGCAAAACCAGTTTGTAATTTTAATAAATGAGAATTATTTACAGCTGAATCAGCATTAGCATAAAGTAAATTTTCATTGCTATTTGCTAAGGCTCCATTTAATTGTACAGAGCCATCTTTGATATAAATATCACCGGCAAAAAAACCAGCATAATTATTTTTAGCATTCGCGTCCTGACAATAAGTATAATAGTCTGGATTGGCACCCAAAGCAAAATCTTTAGCACCAGATAAAGCACATAGACCTAAACCAGCGTGCGTCAAACTAGCGCCACCATTTGAACCACCAGCTGCTACCAAACCAATGGTATAGGCCGTGTAATTGCCAACAGCTGCTTGCACTTTATTAATACCAAATAAACTAGCGATATTACCATTATCTACTGGCTCTTCTCCACCCCATTCTCCACCTGGTGGTGGTACGACAGACATGGTGCGAGCTCCTTTGGCCAAAACGCCCTGCTCACCATAGCCATAAACACCAATCGCATCTCCGCCGCCATACATACCAACATTACCATAACCCTGCACCCCGGCATTATTAGCATTATAAGCAGCCACACCAACAATAGGGCTAGTATTACCAGTGGTTTCTACATAAAGTTGACCACCATTAGATAAATAAACTAAGCCATCAAAATAACCAGCATAAGAGCCAGTGCCGGCATGGCCATAAACACCTGCACCACCAGCTTGATTACTTTGACCAAAAACACCATTTTTACCTAAGCCAAAAATGCCAGGTGTGCTGACATTAGCTGACTCTCCATAAATTGCGTAGCCATTATTTGCTTTACCGAAAACTGCTATGCCACCAGTGTTGGCTGACACACCGTAAACAGCATAGCTCGGATTTGCCCCACTGGAGCCTAAAGTTGTGCCATAAAAACCATAAGTATGGCCAGTAGGAGCAAAATTTTTACTAGCACCACCTTTAAAAGCCCACTTTTCTTCTCCAGCTGAAGCAGTATTACTATTAATATCTAAATGTCCAGTTGATATGATCAAACTATTAGTATGAACTTCGTTGGCACTTAAAATATTATTATTATTTAAATCTAAATCTGTATTTAAAGGATTACTTAAAAAATTCAAGCCCACATTACCGCTTGGCGGTGGACCAGGTGGTGGAGAAAACTCATCGGCCCAAACACCAGTGTCAATTGACCAAAAAGTTAATAAAGCTAAAACTGAAAAAGTAAAAGCAATTGCAATATTTTTTTTATCCTGCCACATAAATTTTTTTATTTAGTTGCACATAAAGCATCCGCTTTGCCATTGACCATTGAGAACCAAGCTGTACCATTACAATAACATAAGACATTATTGACTTTAAAATTATATACCACACCCGCTGTACCACCAGCACAGGCCGGGGCACCTGTACCAGTATCATCATTAAAATCAAAATAACTGCCACTGCTACCGCTAAAAGAAATACTTCCGCCGCTCTTAATAGCCAAAGCACCGGTCAAAGTTGTAGCACCAGTCACAGCTAGACCACTAGTAAATGTAGCTTGCGTAGCCGAAAGTGCGCCAGCAAAAGTACCAGCTCCTAAAGCCGTCACGCTAAATTTATCAACGGCATTGTTTTGTAATAATAATAAATTAGCACTATCACTACTACCGCTTGGTGCATTGCCATAAAAAATATTTTCCCCAACACCCAAGACAGTAGTTGGTCTGACTTGCATCATGCCGTCTTGATAATAAGAACCAATTAAATGTAATTTATAACTAGGCGTTAAAGTATTTATACCCACATTACCCCCCATAATCGACATAGAATTAGCTTGAGCAAAAGTTTGCGCAGTAAGATCATCAAGATTAATACCAACTGCATCGGCGCCAGAAACAGTCATAGCACCAAAAGCTAAACTATAATCACCATCCGCCACAGCTGAATGTCCGACCGCAAAACCATACAAACCATTGGCCGTGCTGTTGTTACCAAAAGCAGCGGAACCAGCTACACCAATGGGGCCAGAAAAATATCCCGCCCAACCAGCATTAGCCAAGCCATAAACAGCTGTGCCACCGGCATTATTTGATACCGCTGCTACAGCGTAATTCGTCAAACCTCCGCTAGAAGCATTAGTATCTGCATATACACCATAAGAAATGCCACCAGAGGCTGCTATACCAGAACTAAACTTGCCAGCCTTAGTGAGCACACCAATGCTCACAGCATTAGCAGCCGTCAAGTCTAAAGAACTATCTACGCCCGTCACATCCAGTATCGCCTGACTACTGCCTAAAGGCATAGTCAAATTATCCGTGCTCAAATTCGTTGGATTTAAAGTAACAGCCGTCAAAGTACCTAGAACATTCACTGAAGTAGTAGCGGTCAAAGTATCAACTCTTAAATCCAAAACATTAATCAAATTATTATTAGCTACATCAACATTATTGCTAGCATCAACTGTCAGAGGCACCGATACTGGTGTATTATCCCCCGGACTTGCACCAGGTGCCTGCCAGACAGCCAACACTTGTTGCTGCACAAAGATCAGACTGAAAGTAGAAGCAGTAAAAACTAAAAGCCAAAGAACTAAATTTTGTGAGAATATTTTTTTCATATTTTTGTTTTACTTATGTCTTTATTATACAATATTTTTTTGAAAAAGGAAATTACCACCCAGGGGGTGGTCGCCCTCTGGGC
>LBRC01000048.1 GCA_000991205.1 Parcubacteria group bacterium GW2011_GWA2_36_10
CGACATCATTTGGATTTTCGACTAAAGCTTTGACCACTGTCTCTAAAAATTCTTGATCTTGCATCATTTCTTTGTTGCTTAAATGCTTAATTAATTAAGCCTTAACTTAAAAAGTTTAAGCTAAAACTTTTTATCAGTATACAACGTTATAAAAAAAACGTCAACATAAAATACCCCCTCTCGCCATTGGCGATCTCCCCCTAAATTAGGGGGAGAAGACGGATCCGCCAGACGGCGGATTCGACAGAGGGGGTACTAAAAATTTATTCTTTATTTTCTGCTGGAACAACTTCTGGAGTTTCTGTAACTTCTGCAACTGGTGCTTCTGCTTCAGCTTTTGCAGCCTCTTCTTTGGCTTTTTTAGCTTCAGCTTTTGCAGCTTCGGCAGTTTTTTCTTTGTCTATTTTAACTGTTCTTTTTTTACTGATTGACACTGCTTTAGCTTTTTTAGCCTCGGCTTTGATCAAACCAGTATTTACTAAAAGATTGTGAACTGTTTCTGAAGCTTGAGCGCCAACGCTCATCCAATAGGAAATGCGTTCATTATTAAAACTATTAGCTTTAGTATGAGGATCATACTGACCTAATATTTCTTAAATTAAAATATTAATTACGAGCACTTCCATGACGTGCTTTATGCTACTATATTATTTAATATTTGTCAATAATGAAAAACGGACAGGCCAAGGGGCCTGTCCGAACAATCATGAGCTGCTTATCTATTTTGAACAGATAATGATCTCTGCGATCTGAGACATTGAAGATGAAAGAGCTTCACCTCTTTCATCAAGAAACATGACAATGCCATTGTTATAATTAACTCCTATGACTTGTTTAACCATTGTCGTTTCTCCTCGACAAACAAAACCAATTATATGTTGGCTGTATCGCACAAATGCAGCCTCACTTTCAATGCGGCCAGGTAGACCTTCTTCGCGAATAATGTAATGAAAATCCAGAAGCACAATTTCACTAAAATAGACTATTTTCTCCTGACCCGAAACAACAAGGCCAACATAATCTCTCCCTGGGTACAGACATATGCCGGGATTAGAAAAATTAACCCCATCAGACAAAAACACAACCAATGGACGCTGAGAAAGGCTGAGGCCACTCAGTTGTTGAAAAAGACGATTTATGTCGTCTGCGTTTCTTGTTACTGGCAACATGACACACCTCGCTGTTTTTGGTTGAAAAAGATCATCTTCAAAATCAGCTTAAAAGTAAAAGGCTTTTTTGTCAAATCAATTTCTAAGCAGCGATTTCATCAGCTTTGTCAAAGCTAATAGATAATAAATTAGAGATACCATCATCGCCCATGGTCACGCCGTAAATAATTTTAGCTTTATGCATCAAAGCACGGTTGTGAGTGATGGCGATAAACTGTGTCTTGTCAGCTAGCTCATGCAAAATATCCGCTAAGCGAATAGAATTCGCCTCATCTAGAGCAGCGTCGACTTCATCTAGCACTACAAATGGTGAAGGATTATTGGCAATAATCGCACAAATCAAAGCAATCGAAGTCATGGCTTTTTCACCACCAGACAGCATGTTGATACTGGCCAGTTTTTTACCTGGCGGGGTAGCTAAAATCTCAATGCCATATTGTTTTTTAGTTTGCACATCCACATCCTCTTCTTCGGTCTCCTCTGTCTTTGGATTAATCGCCACTTCTCTGATGTCTAATAATAGCTCGGCTTTGCCGCCGTTGAATAATTTTTTAAAATAATTAATAAATAATTTATTAATATTAAAAAATGCTTCATCAAACTGGCTAGCAATTGAATTATCTAAATCTTTGATAATTTTTTCTAGATGACTAGTAGCGACTTGTAAATCTTCTATTTGTTTACTTAAAAAAGTATAACGTTCATTTACTTCTTGATATTCATTGACCACTGCTTCATCGATGGCGCCGATGGAACTCAACTGATTTTTTAAATTAGCAATTTTTTGTTTAGCTAAAGCTGTTTCAATTTCTTTAAACTCTGCTTGTAAAATAAAATTACTCGCTTCACCCTCAATTTCTCGTTCTAAATCTTCTTTTTTAGTTTCTAATCTAGCAACGGATATTTTTATTTCATTGAGCTGATTATTTTTGGTATTAAATTCACTCTGCACTTGACGAAACTTTTGCTGATCAGTTACTAGATTAGTTTTGATTTTTTCTTCTTGAAGATTAAAATCTGCCATCTCTTCGCTAATCGCTTGACTGATCGCTTCTTGCTTTTTAATTTGCTCTAAAACAACTTCTAATTGTTTTTTTAATGCCTGATCTGGCTCCCCTGATGTAGCTGGCTTTAAATCAAGCTGTAATTTAGCTAACTCTCGCTCTAGAGATTTATTTATTTCTAAAAGATTATCGACGCTGTGTTTTAGAATTGAGCTTTGAGTTTTTACTTCATTGATTTCCGTAACTAAATTGTCTTTGCTTTTTAAAAGCTGATTAAACTCAATCTGCCAGTTAATTTGCTTGTCTTGAGGTTTATCTTTAAGGTTGGACAACAAGCTTTTGGTTTGTTCTTTGATGTTTTGCAAAGAAACTTTCCAATCAGCTAGACCAGCTAAATCTTTGATATCTTCTATTTGTAATAATAAATTGTCCTGTCCGACTAAAATATTTTCTAAATGCCCAGCGATTTTATCTACTGAAAAATCTTGGCTATTTTGTAAGCCAGCTTCTAGTTTTTTAAACTCGTCTAAAATAGAAGCTTGTTTATCTTCTAGTTCTTGTAAAAAACTAAGTTTCTTTAAATAAGTTTTATTTTTTTCAGTAATTAATAATTTATTTTTGGCTAAATTATTATTAATTTCTGCTTGACGATTTTTTAGCCAAACCAAATCACCCTGACCAGAGCTTAGATATTTTAAATCTAACTTACCTTCTAATAAGGCCTTTTCTTTTTCTAGTAAATTTAAATCTCTTTGTTTTTGGCTGCTTCAAAAGCAATATTTTTTTTATTTAAATCAAGATTTAAATTACTCAATAAAAAACTATAATAATCGTTTTGTAAATTTTTTAATTCTTGCTCTAAACTTTCACGACGCTCTAATTTATTGACTTGGCGTTGTAAACTTTTTAAGCGTGGCTCTAATTCCGCTAAAATTTGCTCACTTTGAGCTAAATTTTCTTTAGCATGATCTAGTTTAGAAATTGCTTGATCTTTTTTGATTTGAAATTGTTTGACGCCAGTTGCTTCATCAAAAAACTCTTTTCTTTCGGCCGCTGATGAGGTCAAAATAGAATCGATCATACCTTGACCAATCACGCTATAAGTTTTTTGACCAAAATTTGCCTGCGCTAATAATAGCTGAACATCTAATAATCTGACTTTGCTACCATTTAATAAATATTCACTTTCACCGTTGCGATCTATCTTGCGAGAAACAATTATTTGATCATAGTCTAAATTTAATAAATTATCTTGATTGTTAAGATATAGATCAACTTGGGCAAAGCCTAAGCGGCCCTTTTTATCTGAACCGGCAAAAATAACGTCATCTGATTTTTTACCCCGTAAAGTTTTGGCACTTTGTTCACCTAGCACCCATCTGACCGCATCAGCAATATTTGATTTACCGGAACCATTTGGTCCAACAATGGTAGTGAGCTCACGATTAAAAACTAAAGTGGTATTTTTAGCGAAAGATTTAAAACCTTGAATTTCTAATTTTTCTAAATACATATAGCCGTAATACTCGACTGACGCCGAGAATTGATCAAGTTTGGTTATAATGTCCGGCTGGCGCCGGACATTAAGCAAGTTTTATTTATTTTATTGAAAAACTATCACTAGTTTATCATATTTTTTGAGAAAAGAAAAAAGGCCACCCCAGGAAAGGGGTGGCCTCGCTCACGTTGCTCCCTAGCGGGAGCTGTCACACTAAAACAGAGAGGCTTCAAGACGAGTGTGAAGAAAAGAACATGCGTCATTTAAAGTGGCAGGGGGCACTGCAGCGCCAGAGTCCGGATAAAAAAGGTCCTCTCACGTCGTGAAAGATATCCGTCGTCGCCTGTCAGGCAGTGCCACCCTGACCACCGATTGAAGGGGCTACAAATCATTTAAAGCATAAAGCTAAAATAAAACTTTGTCAAAGAAAAACGCCGCCCAAGTCGTACCTGGGCGGCGTCGCAGCAGTTGAACCGATCCCACAGGATCGGGGTATCCATCATCCGGCCGAGAGCCGGATCGATGGCGTGAAAAGGGCGCGGTAGCGGAGGGCGCTGGTTGATGCGGAAGGAGGTTCCATGCAAACCAACACGAGACAGAAACGTGGACAGGAGCAGAAAATGCACAGTTGCTCGGCCTCCCCAAGGGTGGCCGATGTGATCCCCAAATCAACAGAAGGTGTCAGGTTGTGCGCTTTGCTCCGCTACCGCTTTTTCCTGGACTCGAAAGAAAGGGCTGTTCACTTAGATACTAAAACAAAAGCTTAAAATTGTCAACAAGGCCGTCACAAATAAGGCGTCAACTTCCGCCCCGTAAAAATGCCCGAGCAGGCTGAACGCTCCCAAAACCACTAAACTATCGTGGATCATCGCCAATACCGCGCACACCCCATACTTGCCGCCGCCGAATCTATAGGCCACATATAACAGAATGCCCAATGAAGACAGGCTGATCCCGAAAAATGTTTTGCTTAAAAGTTCTTTCCCCAAGGCCGGACCGATTGACTCAAACCGGGTGACTTCGGCTTTGGAAAATTTTTCCGCCAGGGCTACTTGAACATTTTTATCAATTCCCTCGGCCATTTTGGTTCTGATCAGCCAACGGTTTTCGCCGGCAGACTGGATTGAATTAACCTCAACTTCTTTATCTCCAAGAGCCGATCTTATCGTCCCTTCGTTGACATCTCCGCCTTCCTTCGATTGCAATTCAATCTCTACTAATGATCCGCCGGTAAAATCAATCGCCGGCCGGACTTTCCAAACAACCAGTGAAAAAATTCCGATTGCCAGCGCTATCCCGGAGATGGAAAAATATAGTGGGATTAGTTTTATAAAATTAATTTGTTTCATAAGCTCATTGCTCTTTGTTTTTTGTTTTTTGCTCATTAACATAGAATGTTCTTATCAAAGTCCTTGACACCACAATTCCGGTAAACAAACTAATTAAAATCCCGATGGTTAAAGTCAGGGCAAAGCCCCTGACCATTCCGGAAGTATTTAAGAATTGCCACTCAAACGGATTGTATAAAATAAAGGCCACCAGCAGAGTGGTAACGTTGGCGTCTTTAATTGAATCCCAGGCCCGGCCGAAACCTAATTCAACTGCCGCCCGCAACGGCAAGCCGCGGGC